>JABXJZ010000457.1 GCA_013375335.1 Desulfobacterales bacterium | reverse complement strand
CAAGAATTTGAAGCGTTCCTTCAAATCCGCAAACCAACTTCTCGGAGTTCCCAAGTCCAGGCACTCCTTGATCCGCAAGTCACTGAAATTGAAAGCATCGAAGCGTTCGTGCGGTCTTGCATCAAATATCGTTCCGACTTCTTCCAATATCTGGTGTTAGATCATTTAGCAACAGATATTGAAATTGTAAAAAAAAGAAATGATGATTGCGATGGCCGCGCCATCCTCGCTGCGAGCTTGTTGTTGCATAGAGGGTATGATGCTTGGATTATCGTCGCCCCGCGCCACTATTGTGTTGAAATCATTCTTGGGTCAGGCCGGGTGCTGCATATTCTTGAAGAAAAACGCGCAGGCGAATGGTATCTTAAATTTAACGGAACCCAGATGATCTATCATTGGCCCATGGTCTTGATGCTGGTCGGGTCTTATGTTACCGTCACTATTCTTGCTTTAATGCTCCCAATCGGGCTCTATCGAATCTTGACGAAAAATACTTTGTATCGAACCTTAGTTCTCTTCGTCTTGGTGATCTATTTCGGCTTCATAGTGAGCGTTCTTCTTGTTTTTGGATAACATTGTGAAAAGCAATGAAATATGGTGGATGAAACTAAATGGCAACCGAGTATGATATTATCATCCGAAATGGGGTAATCATTGATGGCTCTGGCAACCCATGGTTTCGCGGAGATATCAGCATAAAAGATGGCCGTATCAAACACATTGGCCAAATGGGGGGCGCAGATGCAATGCACGAACTCGAAGCAAATGGGCTCGTCGTGGTGCCTGGCTTCATTGATATCCATGCGCATTCAGACTTTACACTCCTCGTCGATCCCTTGGCAGAAAGTAAAATCCGCCAAGGTGTGACTACTGAGATCGTGGGGCAATGTGGAGAATCTGCAGCACCCATCACGGATGAAACGGCCGAATATTCGGAGGAGACGCACCCCAGTTTCTACCGCGACTATTTCACCATTACATGGCGGACGATGAGCGAGTATTGTGACGTCTTGTCGACAAATGGGTTATCCATGAACGTCGTCCCGTTTATTGGCCATGAGACCGTGCGCAAGAATGTCATGGGTTTTGAGAATCGCCCACCCACAGCTGAAGAGCTGGAGCAGATGAAAACGTTTGTCCGGGACGCCATGGAGCAGGGGGCCTTTGGCTTATCAAGCGGCTTGTTCTACATGCCAGGGGGCTTTGCACAAACAGACGAGCTCATTGAGCTGTGTCGAGTGGTTCGTGAATATCGAGGAATTTACGCCTCTCATATTCGGAATGAGAGTGACTATGTAGCTGATGCAGTAAAAGAAGCGATTGAGATTGGACGAAAAAGCGGTATTCCGGTTCAAATCTCTCATTTGAAAGCTTCTGGATGTATGAATTGGGGGAAAACGCAAGACATGCTGAACCTCATTGAAGCCGCAAGAAATGAAGGCATCGAGGTTACTGCGGACGTCTATCCTTGGACCGCCTCTTCGACCGGGCTTGATGCGGGGCTCCCATCATGGGTGCATGAAGGCGGTGTTGAAAA
>JABXJZ010000456.1 GCA_013375335.1 Desulfobacterales bacterium | reverse complement strand
CCTGATTATCTCACCCCTTCTTCGCTTCATATCCCTCAAAATTCTCGTTGCCTCCTTTTTCCTGCCCGTTATCCACCCTATGGTTTCGATTGTAAGGAAAATCTCATCAAGGTTTTTGGGGTACGTGACAAAGACGGCGATGCCAAGTTCTGTAAGCCTATCCACTACTTCTCTTCTGTTTCCATCACTAGTTGCCATGACCAGATCGGGCCCGAGGGATAAGATCTTTTCGATACTCGGGCTCACAAAACCCCCGACCTTTGGCCTTTCCAGGGCCGCAGTAGGGTAATCACAGTAGCCGGTGACGCCCACAATCTCGCCATCTAGCCCCAAGGCAAACAGTGTTTCTGTGATGCTTGGGGCTAGGGATACGATCCTTCTCGGGTTATCAGGGATGAGGACGCCCCTGCCCACCTCATCAAAAACAAGTCTTCCTCCGGCATATGATGAGGAAGAGATGAAAAACACCAAGAGCCAAGCAGCCCACCCGACCAGCTTCTTCATGCTTTTAAAAGGCTCCCCCATAAGCCTTCCGTAAACCCGTTCATCATCCTTACCACTGCAGAGTCCTCATAGTAGTCGATGATATTCAGGCAACCGAAATCCTGCCTGATCCTGAAAAAGTCCTTTAAATCTAAGCCGAGGGCATCATGAAGGATCAGGATATTGACCCCGCCGTGACCCACTATGACGAACTCCTTCCCCTGGTTTATCCTGATAAGCTCCTTGAGTGTTGGGATCACCCTTTTCCTAGCATCCAGCAGGTTTTCCCCTCCTGGCGCCCTATAGTTGACAAAATCCGAAAACCGCTTCTTAGCCTCTTCAGGGTATCGCTCCAAAACCTCCTCATAAGTCAGGCCCTCCCAGCTGCCCTGGCCCACTTCTCTCAGCCCTTCCAAGGAGACCGCTTTGATCCTATGCCTAGCTGCGATGATGCTTGCGCTCTTTATAGATCTTGTAAGATCGCTGGAATAGACACTTGCTATATGCATGGCGGCTAGGTATTGCGCGATTCTCTCTATCTGCCGGATGCCCCTTGGGGAAAGGTCAACATCGATATGACCGCCGTACCTCGGGGCTTCATTCTGCACGTTGGAGGTTTCCCCATGCCTTACCAGATAGAGCCTCGCATAGGCTCCACTCATCGTCATACTCCTCCGAAGCCTCACCCGGGGTAAAAGATGAGGGCAAGGACTAGGAATAGGACTTCATTGAGCTCATTTGCTGCGCCGAGGACATCACCCGTAACCCCTCCTAACTTACGGTGGAAAAAGGCCTTGAAGCCATGGGTGAAAAGGCTCAGTAAAACCCCGATCGCAACACCTCTCCACCCCAAAACCACAGCTAAAACAGCGAGGGTAAGGGCTGCTGCGAATATTCCCCTCTTCTTCGAGCCTGGGCTGACGAAAGGCTTTGCAGTACCATTCTCCCTCGCGTATTTTGAGGAGTAACAAAGCTGGGCTATAGACCACCTCCCCGCAACAGGCATAAGCATAATTGCCTTCCACAGAAACCCTCGGGGGGTGCTGACCAGTGAG
>JABXJZ010000014.1 GCA_013375335.1 Desulfobacterales bacterium | reverse complement strand
GGTTCATAGGTGATATCCAGGTAGAGCAGGTCAAACCATGCCAAGATCCCCTTTGTCTCCTTCAGGATGGTCCTTACATCCTGGGTAAGCCTGAGCTCTGGCGAGAGGAATTTGAGGAGGTCATATCCATGCATCCGCTCTATTGCCCCTATGGGATCCTCCTCCTTTAAGATCAGTTGGAGCTCGCCAAAAAGCCTTTGGCCAGCGAGATTCTCAAAGCAGTGGAGGTTGACGGCATTTTGAATGAGGGTCTCTGTAAGCTTTCCTATCCTGAACTCAAAGCGCTGTTCAAACCTTATGGCCCTCAAGATCCTCGTAGGGTCTTCAACAAAACTGAGGTTGTGGAGTACCCTCAGACTCCGCTCCTTAATATCCTTCATGCCAGCAAAATGATCTATAAGGATACCGTAGTGTCGCTTATTGAGGTGAACGGCCAGGGTATTGATGGTAAAGTCCCTTCTAAAGAGGTCCCTCTTCAGAGAGGTCAGCTTGACTTCGGGCAGGGCAGCAGGTGATTCGTAGTGTTCCATCCTGGCGGTTGCCACATCTACCTTAAAGCCGTCCGGCATTTCCAGGACAGCCGTACCGAACTTGGGGTAACTCCTCGCCTTGGCCCCATGCCTTTTGGCAAAGGCGCGAGCGAACCTGATGCCGTCTCCCTCGATAACGATATCCACATCGAGGTTCTCCCTCTTCAAGATGACATCCCTTACAAGGCCTCCCACGAGATAGGCATTGTAATCAAGGCTGTCAGCTACCTCTCCCAGATCCTCTAACAGCTTCGTTACCCTCTCCGGCAACCGCTCCCTGAGGAGATTTGCGATATTCTTTCTCCTGGCGTACTGCGTAAGCTCCCCCTCCGAATCGTAGAGAAACTCGGGCGTGGATGACCTCTCTATCAGTATGTTCAAGAGGTCTGTCCTCGTAATAACCCCGAGCAACTGGCTGTCCTGTAGTACAGGCAGGACCCTGACCTTGTTGCTGATAATGAATTCCTGTATTTTGCTCAAGGTCGTCTCAGGCCCTACATGGTGAAACTCCACATTCATATACTCCTTTACGGGCCTCTTCTCAAGGCCCAGGAAAATGGCCCTATCAACCATCTCCCTTGAGATATATCCCCTGAGTATCCCCTCATCATCAACAACCATGAGGAAGTTAATGTTGTAACGGGTTAAGGCCTCATGTGCCTCACCCATGGTGGAATCAGGTGGTATATGGACGACAGGGGAGGTCATCATATCCTTGGCCAATCTCTCGGAATTTATCAGGCTTACGAGGAGGTTCTGAAGTTCCTCCTCTGCCTGGATGAGGGTCTTATCGCCAATGGTAGCTGAGGCGGCCTGGGGATGCCCCCCACCACCAAATTCAAAGGCAATCTCGGCGGCATTTACCTCTGGAATCCTGCTCCTGGCAACCAGATAGACCCTGTTCTCCATCTGGGCGAGGGCAAATATGACATTGAGGTTTTCCATCTCCATGAATTTCTGGACCAGGACGGCGAAATCACCCACATATCGATCGGTTTTGGTCTTTGCTATGACCACCTCGATACCATTGATGCTGTTTCTGGTGGCTGAGGCCATCAAATCATTCAAGAGCCACACCTGCTCAGCGGTGAGCTCTCTGGTCAACATATCGGAGACCGTATTGAGGGATGCGCCCTGCTCCAGGAGCCAGGCAGCGGCCTCATGGTCTTCTGCCTTTGTGGAGGAAAAGGTAAACGAGCCGGTATCTTCATAGATACCCAGCGACATCAGGGTCGCCTCGTCAGGGGTCACCTTGATCCCCTTCTCCCTTATGAGTTCCGTCATTATGGACACGCCCGCCCCAAGCTCCTGGATAACCTCAAAATCGCCCTTGATATCATCATCAGATGGAGGGTGATGATCATATATGTGGATCTCCACATCATCCCTCTCCAGGAGCTTGTTAAATTTGCCGATCCGCCTTTTCTGACGGGTGTCAACCAGGATAAGCCTCCTAATCCTATCTAAATCAATGTCCTTGATACGAACGAAATCAAACAGATAAGAACTCGTGTGCAGGAAGAAATTCCTCAGGTTTTTCTCCTGGGCACCGGGAAATACGATTATGGCCTCAGGGTACAGCTTCTTGGCTGCCAGCATGGATGCCAGGGCATCAAAGTCTGCATTCACGTGCGTGGTTATGACATCCAGCTCGGCGGTCCGTCCCTTCATTTCCTTGTCTGATGCTTGCGGCGCCATCTGTACGGTTCCTCAAATGGTGGCCTTGGGGATTCCCGAGCAGCCTTTAAGATCCTCTCCGCTAGATGGGGAAATCCATTATCTCCGTAGTAGGATACATTCTCATATGCCAGTCCGGCCCTGATCAAACGGACCGACAGCAGCTCTCCATTTACAAACACGTGCGCCAGGAGCCGGCCGTACTTATCGGCTTGAAACGGAAGGTATTCAATGACCTTGGCCTTTCTTACAATATCCATGATCATTGTCGCCGCCTCTCGACCATAGGGCTGGTCCTCAAGTATCCCGTGCTCTGGGTGGATGATCTCCGGTGCGTCTATACCCAAGATCCTTATGGGAAGATCTCTGTAAAAGAAGGTATCCCCGTCATCCGGGCGGATGGCCGACTTGTCCATCCTGATTGGGACAAGGGGTGCCCTGTCTTCCCTTTCTGCCCCTTGCTTTGAGTCCCAGGTCCTAAGAAAGACAAAAAGGGCAATGAGGACAAGAAACCCAGTAGCCAGGATGTGCTTACGGTAGCCGGTCAATTTACCTATCATCATGGAAACCCTTGCGTGTATAGTATCTTATGCATCTCAATGAAAATCAAATGATTTATGAAACATCGCTTGAAACCCCTGGTAAGTTTAGGTTGACATTTAGCCGGGTATTGCTAAGCTTACTAAGTGAGTGTTCCTTCAACTGCTGCTCAGGAACCCACTGGAGTAATCTCAGATGACCGACTACTCAAGGGCATCGGAGGCCGAGGTTGAGATCCCTGAAGGGGTCAAGATCATCACCTTTCCCGCAAGAGGGCATATACCCCTGATTGAATGGGAATACCCGGAATTCCAATCCCTCTGCCCTGTCTCCGAGAGGCATGATCAAGGCCTTGTCACCATACGGTACAAGCCCAGGGAAAAGATCCTCGAGAGCAAATCAGTCAGGGATTACCTCATGAGGTGGAGGAACAAGCGAAATTGGCAGGAATACATCACTGAGGAGATTGCCGATGTCCTGCATAAGGCCTGCGAGCCCGAGTGGCTGACGGTGGCAATCAGCTGGAATGCGAGGGGAGGGATATCCGCCAGAACAACCTCCCAAAGGGGAAACCCGCCTTCTTGACTTTGATGTGGACGCTGTTTATATTTCAGGTTGTAGTTTAACTGGAGAGTATATTTGCAGGAATGAAGGGGGATTAGCTTACACTACAGATGGCCAATAAGGATTACTATAAGCTACTCGGGGTCAGTAAATCCGCCAGCACTGAGGGTATTAAGAAGGCCTACAGGAAGCTGGCTATGAAGTACCACCCTGACAGGAACAAGGACAACAAGGCCGCCGAGGAGAAATTCAAGGAGATAAGTGAGGCCTACGCGGTCTTGAGCGATCCAGAGAAGAGAAAGCAGTATGATATGTTCGGGGCCGAGGGGTTCCAGCAGAGGTACAGCCAAGAGGATATCTTCAGGAGTTTCGATTTTGGCGATATATTCAAGGAATTTGGCTTTGGAGATCTCGGCGGCTGGAAGAGGGGTGCAGGCTCGGGCATATTCAGCAACCTCTTCTCCGGGGCAGGCAGACGTCCCAGATATGGGACAAAGGCTGACCCCTTCAGCTCCTTCTTTACCGACTATGGCGATGGGGCTACGGGCTTGAAAGGCCACGACCTCATCTATGAGCTCCCCGTACACCTGGAGGATATTGTCAAGACCCATGAAAAGACGATCTCCTACAATGTGGGTGGGGTACATCAACAGATAAAGGTCAAGATTCCCGCCGGCATAGCGGATGGCAAGAAATTGAGGCTCGCGGGCAAGGGTCAACCGGGACAGGCAGGAGGGCCCCCGGGAGATCTTTACATTAAGATAAGGATTCTGAATCATCCTATGTTCCAGAGGGAAGGGAACGACCTTTACATCAATCGAGAGGTAAAATTCTCCGAGGCCGTATTGGGGGCAAAGATCGAGGTACCGACCATTGACGGCAAGAGGTTGAGCCTTAACGTACCAGCCGGGACCCAAAGTGGCTCAAAGCTCAGACTAAGGGGATATGGCATGCCCAGCATGGATGGAGGAGGTAGAGGGGACGTATACGTGAAGATAAACGTTACAGTGCCGAAGAAACCAAGCAGCAGACAGAAGGCATTGGTAGAAGAGCTGAGAGATCTGGATCTGTAGGCTATGTCAGTATTCCCGGGGCAACTCGTTAAGCTGGGCCAAGGAGAACACAGGACCATCTGTGCACACATATTTGTCACCGATGTTACACCTGCCGCACATCCCTATCCCGCATTTCATCCTCATCTCTAAGGATATGATTATCCGCTCAGGTTCAAATCCCGCATTCTCAAGTACTGGCTGTGTGAATTTGAGCATAATAGGTGGGCCACAGACAAGGGCGTAGGAATCGTCACACGCTGTAATCTTTTGCTCCGCAATGGCTGGAACAAAGCCGACGTTATAGGGCCACCCTGGATCATCGGTCGCATCAACCGTGAGATGGACGTTTACGTCATCCCTCTTCTCCCACTGCTCGAGCTCTTCCCTGTAGAGAAGCAGGCCCGGGGATCGGGCCCCATATACAACGGTGATGCCCCTAAATCTTTCTCTGTTTTCCGGATGCAAGATGTAGACGATAGCCGCCCGCAGGGTGGTAAATGCAAACCCCCCACCGATGACCACCACATTTTTCCCCTCCATCTTCTCCCAGGGATACCAGTTACCCAGTGGACCCCTGACGCCGAGGATATCACCCTCCTTCGTATTATGAAGGTATCTGGTTACCACCCCGGCCCTATTGACGGTAAACAAGAGGAATCCCTTCTCCGTGGGGGACGAGGCCATACCGAGCGGTATCTCTCCCTTCCCGGCTATGGAGACCTCGCAGAATTGTCCTGGGAGAAAGGTAAACCGTTCCCCATCTGCCTTATTGAGGAAGACGACCTTAAAGGTCCTTAGACTCTTATCCTCGGTCTCTGTAATGATCTGCTCAATCCTTGCAGGGTATGGGAGATAGGGATTACCCGACAACTGATCCTCCTCACTGTTCATAATTCGTTCATAAGCCTAAAGACCTCTCTTATATCGATATTTACAGGACAGTATCTCACACACCTTCCGCAGCCAACACAGGCGACTCCGTTTTTGTACTTATCCACATAGTACTTCAACTTATGCATGAATCGCTGTCTAACCCTCTGCACCTTCTCAGCCCTCGGGTTGTGCCCAGAGGCATGGAGGGTAAAGAGTGGAAACATGCAGCTGTCCCAGTTTCTGATCCTATCCCCCCCTCCTCTTATCACCTCATCCTGTATATCAAAACACCAGCAGGTGGGGCACAAAAAGGTACACGTACCACAATTTATGCAGGCAAAGGCAACATCATCCCAGAAGGGTGCATCGAAAAGGTCATTGACATTCTTCTGCCCTAGTTTATCGGTGGGTACATGACTGGTTATCCTCTCCTCAGCTTCCCTCCTCAGCTTATGGGCCTTGTTTCGCGATCCCTCGTCGGCATCCCTCTCAACTCCTCCTGACTGTAAGAGTCCTTTACCCTTTTCCGTCAGGGGCCTGGCCAAGACGTATTCTTCAAGGTCAAAGAGCAGGACGTCCAGACCCTCCTCATGAAAGGGCCCACAGTTGACAGAGGTGCAAAAACAGGTGCTGCAGGGCTCACTGCACCCAAGACCAACGAGGGTAATGGAGTTCAGACGCTTGACCCACCACGGATCTCTAAATTCCGGGTTGTTGAAGTTTACATCGACCAATCTCATGGCCTTGGCATCGCATGGCCTGATGCCTACTATGGCTGTAGGGGAGTAGGCTCTCGTGGCCTCCTTTAGGATATGGGCATCTTCAATTTTCTCATCCAGAGTGAATTCAAACATCCTCTCTGATTGGGGGAGCACGAATGATTTCGGTGAAAGGCGTGTGTTGGTGAACCTGAGGTCTGCCTCTTCCCCATCGGCTATGGCCTTAAACCTATAAAAGCCTTGTTCCCTAACAGGCACCAAGACCTCATAGGTCTTTTTCAAGGCCCGCAGGAAATCCGCAAATTCCCTTTTCTTGAAGATCTTATCGGTCATCGGGCACGTCATCTGATAAACTCGTCATAATCGTCCGGTCTATAGGTATCAAGGGGAGGCCTTTCCTCTATGCTCAATCCAGCCTCACACGCATACAGATCAAAGACATCCCTATTGAGCCTTCTGGTAAAGAACCTCACCTTAATACCCACCGGACAGGCCTGCTCACATGCACCACAGTCCGTGCACCGACCAGCACAGTGGTATGCCCTCAGGATATGAAAGATCATCGTATCAGTGGGATCAATACTCTTTCCCACCCACTGCGGGCCTGACTCATCCACAAAGCAGGTGGGACAGTAACACAGGGGGCAGGCATTCCGGCAGGCATAGCACCGCGTGCAGTCCTTGATGAGAGTTGAGGAGAACTCCCACCTCTCATCCCATTCCATTGCCTCTATTTCCCTTACATCATCATAGGGGTCGGGGTCCTTCCTCTCCTCTACCAAATCCCCCGCCATGGCATCATAGAGCACCGGATTTCTGTGCATACACCGTATGCAGTTATCCTGCAAGTAATCGGCCTTCTTCAGGGTATGCCCGAAACCCTCTCCCCTGACCGTGATACCCCCATCTGATTCAGCGATCTCCCTGACCTCCTTATCCCCCACAAGGGAACACAGCCTTCGCCTATCAACCATCCCCTCACAGGGAACCCCGATGATGTAGAGCTGCTCCCTCTTGACCTGGTTCTCTACAATGTGTACCGCAATGTTCCTTGAGTCGCACCCCTTGGCGATTATCCCTATCTTTCCCTCTCGCTTGGGGAGATAAGTGGCCAGGTTCATAAAGCAGAAGCTGTCCCAGTATAATTGGTCTGTTTCCGCTGCATCCCTTATCAAGACCGGCTCTGTCATCATGGGGATCGAGCCCTCTTTAAAGCCGATAATCAGATCCACCGCCTTTTCCTCGAGGATCTTTCTGGCTATAACCCTTATCTCATCTACATACCTGTTCATTACGCGACCCTCGCCCTCCCCTTAACGAGCTTCTTTGCTGGGCCAACTGCTCTCACCCTTTCAAGTACCTCCGTTGCCACCTCAGCGAACTTCCCCGCCTCCGAGGATGATATCCATGAGAAGTGCACTCTTTCCGGTTCTATCCCGATATGCCCTAAGAGACCCCTTAAAAGGGCGAATTTTCGTCTCGCGTAATAATTACCCTCCAGGTAATGGCACTCTCCCGGGTGTCACCCCGAAACCCATACCCCATCAGACCCATGCATAAAGGCCGATAGGATGAATTTGGGGCTCACCCTTGCAGAGCATGGGACCCTGATGGGCCTTATATTTGGAGGGTACTGAATTCGGTTGATCCCCGCTAAATCCGCAGCAGCATAGCTACACCATGCACAAAGAAAGGCCATGATCCTTGGCTCCCAGTGATCCATTTCTCCCCCCTCCCTCAAATACTTCCGATCATGGCCATGACCTGCCCCTCATCAAATCCGTTGAGGTGTATGGCACCTGATCTGCAGGATGCAACACAGAGGCCGCAACCCTTGCACAGCACTGGATTAATCTCTGCCTTTCCCGTCTCATCATTGATTGCAGGTGCCCCATAAGGACAGATGGCTACGCACACCCCACAGCTGCTGCAATACAGCTGATTCACCATGGCTACCGTCCCACTGGTATGAATGACCTTCTGTGCAAGCAGTGTCACGGCCCGTGATGCAGCTGCCTGCGCCTGGGTAATGGATTCATCAATTGACTTCGGCGAGTGGGCAAGGCCGCAGAAAAACACACCATCTGTTGCAAAATCAACGGGCCTGAGCTTTACATGGGCCTCCACAAAGAAGCCATCCTCATTTAGGGGTACCTTGAAGAGCCGGGGCAAGGAAGCTCCATCGGTGGGTACTATTGCGGATGCAAGGACCAGCAGGTCGGGCTCGATCTGTATTTCCCGCTTTAGCGCATAGTCGGTAAAGCTCATCCTGAGCCCCTCATTAACCCTCTCTACCTTTACCCCTCTTTCATGATCGTACTGAATGAAGACTGCGCCCTTTTCTCCGGCCTCTCGGTACAGATTCTCCCTCAACCCATAGGTCCTCATATCCCGGTAGAGGATAAAGACATTCATTGCTGGGTTTATCTCCTTTAAGAGCAGGGCACTTACAACTGAGTGGGTGCAGCATACCCGGGAGCAGTATGGACGCTCCGGTATCCGGGAGCCCACACATTGGATGAAGACACAGGTGCCCACATCCCCTAGTCTCCTGTCCTTCTCCATAAATAACCGGTCCAGCTCAAGGGCGCTCAGTACTCGCCAGTCTTGACCATACAGGTAGTCATCGACCTTGAGCTCTTGTGCACCGGTTGCGATAATGGTAACCCCGTGCTGCAGCTTCCTCTCCTCCCCATCGCAGCTAATGGTAGTGGTGAAGTTCCCCACAAATCCCTCTACCGCTTTGATTTCCACGCTTAGGTAAGGCTCAATATTCTCATCTGATTTGATATCAGCCATGAGCGCCTTGAGGTGCTTCTGGATATCCTCTCCCTTCCATGTCTGATAGAGATTCAGGGCATTTCCCCCTAACCTGTCGGACTTCTCGATGAGATAGGTCCTATAGCCCTGCTCTGAAAGGTTCTGTGCAGCAGCCATCTCCGCGATGCCACCACCGATAACCAGGGCAGCCTGGGTGATCTCCAGTTCATTTTCGGGTAACGGCTCGAGGAGGGCCACCTTTTCAGTGGTCATCCTCACGAGATCCTTTGCCTTGTCCGTGGCAGCCTCTGGATTATCAGCGTGGACCCAGGAGCACTGATTCCTGATATTGGCCATCTCGAAGAGGTACTTGTTGATACCTGAATTTCTCACCGTTTCCTGAAACAGGGCCTCATGGGTCTGGGGCGAGCAGGAGGCAACAACGACCCTGTTGAGCTTGTGCTCCTTGATTGCCTTGGTGATAGTCTCCTGGGTATCCTGGGAGCAACTGAAGAGATTCTCATCCACATATTCAACAAAGGGCAGGCTCCTTGCAGACCCGGCAACAGCTGGAACATCCACTACCCCTGCTATGTTGATGCCGCACTGGCACACAAAGATCCCGCTCCGTGGCCTCTCACCCTTGATAGCAGTGTCGGGTATCTCCGGAGGTAGCTCCTTTTTCTTGGAAAGGCTGAACCTGGTCCCTGAGAGAAGGGCACCTGCTTTCGCCGCAGCGGCGCTTGCATCGGTAACCGATGAGGGGATATCCTTGGGGGAGTGGAAACACCCTGCGATGAGGATACCACGCCTTGATGTCTGGACTGGAGAAAAGCTCCTGGTTTCCGGGAAATTGTAGGGATCGAGATCAACACTTGTTGTTCGGGCAAGGTCCCCTAATTCGTGTGGTACGGAGAAACCCACGTATAAGACTACCATATCGAACGGCTCTTCAGCCCATTTTCCTCCTTCATCCGTATACCGTATGAGGAGATCTCCAGGACCATTTCTCTCAACGATGTTCGCAATCTTCGACTTAATGAAGCGGACTCCCTCCTTGTCTTTGGCCCGGTTGTAGTATCGTTCAAAATCCTTACCGGCGGTCCTGACATCAATGTAGAATATAGCCGTATCAAGAGGTCCCTCTATGTGATCCTTTGCAACCATGGCCTCCTTAATGGCGTGTGTGCAGCAAACCGCCGAGCAAAATGGGCTGGCGCCAGCATGCACGTCCCTTGAACCGACACATTGTATCCATGCAATCTTCTCAGGCTCCCTTCCATCAGAAGGCCTCATTAGTTTTCCCCTAGAAGGACCGGAGGCAGCGAGTATTCGTTCAAATTCCAGGCTGGTCACGATGTTGGGTGATCCCCTGTAGCCATAGGTATCGTGGATGGCTGGATCGAAGGTCTCATAGCCAGGTGCAAGGATAATTGAGCCGACATGGAGGGATAGTTCCTTTTCCTTTTCCTGGAAATTGATGGCCCCACTTGGACAGAACTTCTCGCAGGCCTTGCACCTACCCTTCTGGAAATAGATACAGTTTTGGGCATCAATGGCGTACTTCAGCGGGACCGCCTGTGGATATTTCACGTATATTGCCTTTCTCTTGTCGAGTCGCTCGTTATATTCATCATCCACCTTTCTTGGGCATTTCTCAGCGCACAATCCACAGGCGATACACCTGGCGAGATCAACGTATCGAGGTGATTGGACGAGTGTAACCTCAAAGTCACCCTCATCACCTTTCACGCTCATCACCTCTGCAAGGGTCAGTAGCTCAATATTTATGTGCCGGCCGACCTCGACCAGTTTGGGTGAGATAATTCACATGGCACAGTCGTTGGTAGGAAAGGTCTTATCCACCTTGGACATGACACCGCCTATGGATGAGGATCTCTCAACGAGATACAGATAGTAGCCGGAGTCGGCCAAATCCAAGGCGGCCTGCATCCCGCTAATACCTCCACCTACCACCATGACTGATCCAACACAACCTGTCTTCATTCCTGCTCCCATGAAAGGCGCCTTCGTTATAATTTTGGGCCCATCTTTGTCAATGAGATTATTAGAACCCCATTGAGCTGAGAGGGAAAGCTCCAAGGGCGATCCTGTTGATTTTAGTCTTCTTTTTTATTTGATATCCTACTTGAGCCTAGCGCAGGAACTATTGCTATCCTTAGCCTGCCAGGGCCTAGTTGCTGCTGACAGACAGCGACTAGAAGGCACTGGTACGCCTTTGGAAAACGCCCCTTTCTCTGACGAGGAAGATTGTATCTTGTCAAGGCCTAGATCTGGGTTGAAGGGGCTTAGGGAAGGAAGGGCGAGTCTCTCGATTACATCCTTAGGATGGTATAGTATTGACCGCTCCGGTCGATCTTGTCCCCCACCGGGGTGCCGCAGAATCGGCAGCGGTATTCGTATTTGTCCCCTTCAGGTAAGACCAGCAGCAGCGACTTAATTACCGGCACGGCCTTCCCGCATTTAGGGCAGTAGAGCTCCGTTGCCTCGAATTCAGAATAACCTGAGGGGTCTTGTCTTTTTTCCCTTAGAGGAGAATATCTGAAGGGCCCTGGAGTATTCATAAATGATTTCCTTTTTTCCTCTCTTATGCTAATGATACCTAATTTTACAAACCTCTAAAAAAAATGCAAGCAGCGAATAATAGGTGTCAGTTCCAGTTTCGGTGGAACAGGAACCAACGGGGCGCAGTTTAAAGGAGGAATACATGAAGATAAAGCACATTGACCACATAGGAATCGCTGTCAAGAGCATTGAGGAAGCAGGAAGATTTTTCACCGATGTCCTTGGGTTAAGACTTGAAAAGGTAGAGACAGTAGCAGAACAAAAGGTCAACACCGGCTTCTTTCCGATTACTGATAGCGAGCTTGAACTCCTTGAATCCACAGACCCAGATGGCCCTGTAGCCAAATTCATTGATGCAAGAGGCGAAGGAGTGCAACATATCGCATTTAGGGTGGAAGATATTGACGACGCCTTGAGAGAATTGAAGGAAAAGGGGGTGCGGTTGATTGATCAGGAACCACGGAAAGGGGCTGGTGGAGCCAGGATCGCGTTTATCCATCCCAAGGAGACACACGGCGTCTTAGTGGAGCTTTGCGAGAAGTAGAGCTGCATTTTCGCCGCATATCTTTCTTATGGCATTCCTAGAGAGACCTGCCTCCTCCATCTCTTTGAAATAGCGGCCTGGGCTGAGGAGGGGAAAATCGCTACCGAATAGTATCCTGTCCGGGCCAACGATTGTGGATGCGACAGAGTATATATCTGTGTTATAAAGATTGGGTGATGCAGCGGTATCAAACCATGTATGTTTCAATAACTCCTTCATGTCCCTCTTCATCAAATAGTAAAAGAAGAGCCCCCCTCCCCAGTGGGCAAGGACTATCTTGTTGTCTGGAAAATATCGTAGAAAATCGCTCATCTCTTTCAACGTCATTTTTGTCTTACCAGGGTAGTAATGGCCGACGGGCTCATTGGTATGGAGGAGCACAGGCACATCAAATCTTCGTGCTATTTCAGCTACAGGCGTAAAGGCCTTGAGTGTATCATCCGCTATAGTTGACGTATAGAATGCCAGTTCCCCTATCCCTGAAAGGCCGGATTTAAGGCACCTTTCAAGCTCCTCTTCAGCACCTTCAGCCAAGGGAAAAAAGCTGCAGAACCCCATCAGCCTGTCTTTGTATCTTTCAACTGCATCCATGATATAGTCATTGTTTCTCCTGAAATAATCCTGGCTATGCCATGGGAAGCCGAATACAACGGATCTATCGACACCCTCCTTATCCATATTCCAGATAAGCTCCTCCACGCCGGAAAGCCTTGATCCAGTGACACTATAAAGGAGCTTGAATGCCGGTTCGAGGTCAAAGAAATCCTCTCTTCTGGCCGTGACCTCAGGGGGGAAGATGTGGGTGTGGAAATCTATTACCATCACATCATCTGGTACGGATCAACATCGATTATCAGTCTTACCCCACTAGCACTCAGGATCTGGGCGGAGCACTTGTGTACCTCTTTCAATAACTGGTTAAGGTAGCTTGACCTACGGGATTTGATAAGCATCTGCTGCCGGTATTTCCCCTTGAGCTTTGCCATCGGCGCCTCAACAGGACCGAGTACCTCCACATCCTTTTTACCCCTTGACTGCCTCCTTAAGATATTGAGGATTTTCGCGCCCATCTGCCGAGCAATCTCCTCTGTCCTGGGCCTGTTGTTTCCAAGGAACCGTAGGTTGGCTAATGCTGAAAATGGGGGATAGCTGAGCTGCCTCCTGAGATTTCTTTCATGTGAGAAAAATCTGCGGTAGTCGTGGTCCCTTGCTGCAGTGATCGCATAGTGGGATGGGTTGAATGTCTGGATGATGACCCTTCCGGGGAAACTTCCCCGCCCGGTCCTGCCTGCTACCTGGGAGAGTAGCTGAAAGGTAATCTCCCCGGCCCGGAAATCTGGGCAATTCAGAGACAGATCGGCAGAGATCACCCCAACAAGGGTCACTTTGGGAAAATCATGCCCTTTGGTAACCATCTGTGTCCCGACGAGG
>JABXJZ010000455.1 GCA_013375335.1 Desulfobacterales bacterium | reverse complement strand
CAAAGAAGGAGCAGTTCGCGCCAATCGCCACCTTGTTGGTGGAGATGGCGACTATCCTCAGTTCGACGGCGGATCCGACCTCGCTTATTTGTGTTCCGTTTTTCGGGTGTACGAAGGACACGCGGAGCTCAGGACGATAAGTGAATGACAGCGTCTTCGATGAGAACCTGTTGTCGTATCCCGGGATCCAGGCCGTTACGTACCACGTGTGGGGTCCGGGCGCCAGCTCCTCTATCAGGTAAGCTGCGTATCCGTGTACCTGCGTGAGGGCGTCTGATCGGTATTCGTCGTCGAGGTAGAAGAACACGCTGGCGTCCTTGACCGGCGTCCCGTCCAGGCTTATAAGCGCGGAGAGACCTATTGGGAGCGTCGAGATCGTTTCGTTGTCCTGCGGGTTGAGAGTTATCTGGTTGAAAGCGAACTGCCACTCGTCGCAGGTCTCAGAGAAGTACCCTGATCTCTCAGCCGTGACGTACCACGTGTAGACGCCCTCCTGCGGCGGCTCGAAATCGATGCAGGCATACCCGTCGGCGTCGGTGAACCTGTTTCCAAGCCATTCGCCATTAATGTAGAAGGTCACTTCCGCATCTGAAACTGGTTGATCGCTGGATGTTATCTCCGCCTCGAGTTTGATGGGAGACTCTGAGAAAATCGTGTCGCACAACGTAGAGGGGCGGTCGATGCGCATCCTCGGCAATTTCACGTAGAAAGCCCTCAGCTCTCCGGATTGATGGACCGATATTTGGTTGGGCGTCTCGGACTCGGACTTCGTTAAATCTAAGCCAATTGGCTGCCAGTGGCTGAACTTGTAGTCCTGTTCCGGGATGTATCTTATTATGTACAGACCTTCTTCCAGGTATGCTACCGAAGGGAGGTCATAGGCGACATTGTTTATCATTATGCTGCCTTTATTTACAGAGCCACCATATGCTTCATAAGATGATAAATATATAGTATAATACTGTTGTGAATAAGATATGTCAACAGATTTTGTGCAAAGCAATAAAGCTATGAACATTAAAAAAATTATTTTTCTACATGATCTCATCGTAAAAAACTGTGAGCATAATGGTCCCACGCTCGTAGCTTTCTCGTTCATTGGTTTCACATGGGGCCTCTCGTGCTTGCCATGACCTTTGGATCTCCTGAAAGCGACGTGTTAGAGGAGAAGGATGGGCTGAAAATACTTTATGGACGGATATGACAGTTAATTGTGAAGTGTTTTTGGAATTCGCGCGAAGGTGTTTTGTTTCAAAAATCAAAATTGTATTTTACTTTAGGGATATAAACCCATCTCGCACTAGTTCATACATTGAAACAAGCGAATATATAAACAAATTAATTAAAACATAGCGATAATGAGAGTTATTTTAGATTTTCCTTATCAGATCGCAGTATAATATTACCTGTCATTGTGATTTTAGGAATACGATCATTCCATATAGGTTGAAAGTCTGTATTTAAATTACCGTCTATAAATGTTAAATCTATTATTTTCTGTTCAAGTTTATATCTACGAGCATGCGCGCGCGCACTGTTG
>JABXJZ010000126.1 GCA_013375335.1 Desulfobacterales bacterium | reverse complement strand
CCTGTCAATATCTGCAATCTCATGCGTCCCTGCGGGAATAATGGAGCATAGATTCGGCACCTCTCTTGAGATTTTGTCAAATACGTCTACCTCTATGTTAACGCCAGCTTCTCTCGCTATCGCCGGTATATGCAAGACGGTATTTGTTGAGCCACCCATTGCCATATCAACCCTAATAGCGTTCTCAAAGGCATCTCTCGTCATTATGTCCCGCGGCTTAATACCTCCTCTCACCAGTTCCACAATTCTTTTTCCCGACTCGTACGCCTGTCTCTTCTTTACCGGGTCTGTTGCCAACGTTGTTGCACATCTAGTTAACGACAGGCCCAATACCTCGGTAACAACTGCCATGGTATTTGCCGTGTAAAGACCAACACAGGAACCTGCTCCGCAGGCCAGATGAGGAAGTAGTGCTTCAGCCTCTTCTGCTGTCATCTTACCGGCCTTAACCTGACCAACGAGAGCAAACCCTACAATGGGATGGTGTTTCTTGCCATCTATTACATTGGCCCTCATCGGTCCGCCTGTAAGCATAACTACCGGAATGTTCAATCTTCCTGCTGCCATTAACATCCCTGGAGTAATCTTATCGCAGTTCGTCACTCCAACCCATCCATCCATAGAATGTGACAAGGCCATGATTTCGATATTATCGGCAATATGTTCCCTGCTTGGAAGGCTCAGCCTCATCTCCACAAACATAGCAATGCCGTCACAAACACCTGGTACACCCCATTCAAAGGGGACTCCACCAGCATCTCTAATCCCTCTTTTTACCTCCCGGGTGAGTTCATTCAAGTGAATGTGACCAGGAATAATGTTGTTATAACTATTTGCAATACCGATGAATGGTCTGTTCAGGTCAAAATCCTCTTCTCTTAAGCCCACGGACATTAACAATGCCCTGTGCGGTAAGGTCTCAATATCCTTCTTTAATATATCTGAACGCATGACACCATCCCCTCACAAGTGAATTGAAATATATAGAATCTCCTTATGGGTAGAAGTAGCACAGAACCAAGTGTCAATAGAAACGGTATCGCAGGACATGGTAGTTTCGCCTATGTGGTCCGTGCATCCGCTCCTGCTGCTATGCATCTGCTGTCTCGTTGGAGGAATAGGGACTTTTAATCGGTACTCAGGGCCTCTCTCAGTGTGAATTCCATTACAGGCGGCTCAATATGGACTAAGTTGACTCTATCGTTGGGCAGAATAATCTGATCGCGGGTGATCCGAAAGATCCTATTGCCAAAACGGGCGATGGACAGATCGATTACTGCATGTGTGTTTCTTTCGTTTACGCTACCCGCATCCTTTCGAAGCCCTCGAACAGTGATCTGCACCTCCGGATTCACGGGCTCGAGGACCTCCAGCTTCTCTGGGATGTTCTTTATCTCCAGGGGAACCTTTAAGGTCACCTCAAAGTTTTGCTGCCCCGCAAGCAACAGCCACAAAATGCTCACCAGCCCTAAGGCACCAATTTTCAAGGGCAACCTACGGATCATAAGAGCGCGGATCCTTTTCCACCACGTTACACCCGTAGGGCTGGCTGGGGTAAGCGCTTCCTGTATCAGTTTGGAGAGCTGCTCAGGATTTCTCACGGGGATCATTTTCCCACCGCGAGCCAGAGATATCTCCCCACGTTCCTCAGAGAGGACCA
Organism: Desulfobacterales bacterium; assembly: GCA_013375335.1. GTDB lineage: Bacteria > Desulfobacterota > DSM-4660 > Desulfatiglandales > B25-G16 > JABXJZ01. The sequence goes on along the minus strand of JABXJZ010000126.1, from coordinate 3,431 downwards.
GTACCCAGGCATCACAACGTTCAGAAAGCCCCAGGGCAGCCCTGTGCCTGGTGCCCCATTCCTTCTGGAGCCCCTCGGCGGAGCTCAGGGGAAGATAGCAGGAAGCTTTGCCAACCCTCCCCTTTCGGATGAGTAAGGCCCCATCATGCAGGGGGGACTCCCTTTGAAAAACGCTGATCAAGAGCTCTGAGCTCGGCTCACCTTCTAAGGAAATGCCTCCGGTAACCCACTCCTCAACGAGGTCCATCCGCTCGAAGATTATCAGGGAGCCTATTTTCCGCTCAGCTAGCGAGAATACCGCTTTAACAAAGTTTGGAACCCAGTCCGCTGACTTTGGCAAAGCACGGAGCCCAATCATTTGAAGGGGATTCACCCTTTCGAGCACCTGGCGGATCTCCGATTGAAAGAGGATGATGATAAGTACAATCAAGACCTGCCACAGTATCTGAAACACCCAGGTGGTAAGAAACAGCCCCCAGAATCGAGCTACCGTGAACACAATCCCTAATGCCAGCAGACCTACCAGGGCCTTGAAGGCCTTTGTCCCCCAGAACCAGAGATAGAGATGGTACACTACCACCGCGAGAAATACGATATCAAGCACATCCTGGAATCGCAGGTTAGTTATGATTGCCCAAAAGTGCATCGTGGGTCATCCAAAACTTCAGGAAGCTACACCGTATACCAGTACCTGCCTGTTTTTCAGGCCAAATATAAGAATACAAGGGGCGCCTATTTCGATTACTGCCCCCCGTCTTTTCTGGGAGCTTACTATTAGGCAGGGTATTCGCTCAGTCCGATGTCAAAAGCTGCCCGCTCTTCCCTCGCTTTTTGGCAGAATGAGTACTTCGATCTTCCCCTCCAGGGCCTTCTTGAACTTAATGGCATCCTCGTCACCACCAACAATAGCCCCATAGTGCATGGGTATGGCCAGTTTCGGGTTCATGGTCAGAGCAGCTTCAACCGCCTGATCAGCTGTCATGACGTAGGTGCCGGAGACTGGAAGAAGGGCTATATCCACATTAAACCCGCTCATTTCCGGTATAAGATCGGTATCCCCCGCATGAAAGACCCTGACTCCCTCTATTTCCACGATAAAGCCCAGCCAGCCGTTTTTCTTGGGGTGAAAGTCCTTATCCGTATTGTACGAAGGAACTGCCTCGATCTTCACCTCATCCAGTGTAAGGGATTCCCCCGGTTTGACAACCCTTATATTCCCCCTCAGTTTTCTTGCCGAATCTCTCTCAGTAACGATGGCCGTTCCAGAATGTTGGATCTTGGCTACGTCATTTGGGGAGCAGTGATCAAAGTGTTCATGGGTGATCAGGATCAGATCGGCCTTGGGGCCCGATGAGATCTGATAGGGGTCAAAGTAAGTAGTCTTGCTTGCATCAATTCTGAAACAGTCATGCCCCAGCCAGACGATCTTCTTAGCTACATCCTCAAGCATCGTACCACCTGCCATAAACGTTCTAAGGTTATTCTATGATCCAGAGGGAGCATATATCACTGCCTCCCCGGTCACACGGAGCTTTTAAGAGGGCTATCTACCTTGTGCCAGGTCACTGACCAAGTCCTTTTTCCCGACATATCAAGAAAACTACCGCACCACGCTCCCAGGTGGAATCTGGTCCTCCGGGGTGAGCAGAACTGGCCTTCCCTCCACATCCGCTGCCAGGATCATCCCCTGACTTTCAAGGCCCCGCAACTTTCTCGGCTCTAGATTAACCAGCACTGGCATCTGTTTCCCGAGGAGCTGCTCTTCCGTGTAGTGTGGAGCCAAACCCGCGACGACTTGCCTCCTCTCGCTCCCCAGATCAAGCTCCAACCGTATCAATTTATCGGCGCCATGGACCTTTTCCGCTGCTTTTACCGTACCTATCCTGATATCCAGCTTCATAAAGTCATCAAAGGTAATCATTGCATCCCTCCCTGCGAAACACGCTCCTACTGCGTAGTTTTTATAGTACTTATCCTCCAAAGCCCTGTGACCCAGAGAGGCGAAGCATAGCAGATTGCCCTTAACATGTCAATTCAAAGTCCGCTCCCATCCCGCTCTTGAACGATTTGTACCACGCTCAGGGGTGGACCCTGGACCCTCTCTTAACCGCGAGGTGGGCTGAGCTTTAGCGGTAAGCAGTTTAAGACCTTAACACTGCTTCATTGCTTAATCTTTTACCTTTAATTTCCCCCTTCCCGATGGTACATAGAAACGAAGGCTCGATGATATGGAGTGTGTTAGGGGAAGGGAAAATGTGAAAAGGAGAATCAACGAAGGATCAAGAAATGGACATATAATGTAAAGTATTACTCAGGGAGGATTACCCATGACCATATCCTACAAGCACCTCGAAACCAAACTCATCCACGCCGGAGAACCTGAACCACTTATCAACGGCGCGGTCAGTATGCCGATTTTTCAGTCCGTTATGTTCGAATACACCGGTGAGACCAGTTACCATGATCTCAGATACATTCGCTTGAACAACACGCCGAACCATGTTGCCCTCCATCGAAAGTTGGCTGCCTTGGAGAATGCCGAGGCTGCGGTTGTGACTGCCAGCGGTATGGCAGCGATTTCAACTTCTCTCTTAACCGTTCTGTCTTCTGGTGATCATTTGCTAGCACAGGACTGCCTGTATGGCGGGACACATGATTTCATCACCAAAGACCTTCCTCCATTCGGGATCTCGTTTGATTTCATCAACGGCGATGATCCGGATTCCTGGAAACACAAATTGCGACCCAATACCAAGGCAATTTATGTTGAGACGATGACCAATCCTCTGGTGCAAGTTGCCGATCTCAAAGCTGTCGTCGAATTTGGCAAAGCCCACGGCCTCGTCTCATTGATCGACAACACCTTTGCGAGCCCGGTCAATTTCCGACCCCCTGAGTGGGGCTTTGACCTCTCGCTCCATAGCTGTACAAAATACCTTAACGGTCATTCGGATATTGTAGCAGGTGCTGTCATTGGCTGTTCTGATTTGATCGAAAAGATTACACACAAGCTGAACCACCTTGGCGGCTCACTTGATCCCCACGCGTGTTTTCTGTTGCATCGCGGTCTGAAGACGTTGGCAGTAAGGGTAAAATATCAGAATGAGAGCACGCTCAAAATTGCCCGGTTCTTAGAAAAACATCCGGCGATTGAACAAATCAACTATCCGGGCCTTGAAAGCCATCCCAGCAACGAGCGTGCCCGCGACTTATTTAATGGCTTTAGCGGTGTGTTGAGCTTCGAACTGAAAGGCGGGGTTGAAGCAGCTGGGCGTTTTATCCGGAGTTTGACGCTACCTATCCTCGCCCCAAGCCTTGGCGGCGTGGAAACACTGATTACCCGACCTGCCACCACCTCTCACTCAGGTATGTCACCTGAAGACCGGCAGGCACTGGGAATCTCCGACAGCTTAATCCGGGTCTCGGTTGGT
>JABXJZ010000454.1 GCA_013375335.1 Desulfobacterales bacterium | reverse complement strand
AGAGAAAGAGGGATACCATGCTCGTTAAAGATCATCATTGAGAAAGGTAACATAGAGGCAAAGGCAAAGGCCATAACGATATTGGATATGGGGCCAGCGAGGGAGACAAAGGTGTAATCCCTGGCGGGATTTCTTAGCTTGCGTGCCCTCACAGGAACGGGCTTGGCCCACCCAAATATAAAACCTGATCCACTCATCAGGTAAAGGGAAAGTAGAACCAATGGGAGAATAACTGTACCCACGGCATCTATGTGCCTCATTATGTTAAGGGATAACCTTCCCTCCCTCTTCGCAGTATCATCACCAAAAAACAAAGCGACCGTACCATGGGCACATTCATGAATCATGACGGAGAAAAGGAGTATTGCGAGAATTAAGAGTAATTCGATCATATCTCTGATACAAAAAAGATCCCAGCAAAGACCAGGGAAACCCTCCCACATATAATACTTACACAACGTATTCCTATCAATCTATCTTTATATCTTCAAGGAGATATCCTTGAAATATAGGATTAGGAGACGGGTTACTCCACTTTGAAAGAAACAGGGGACTCCTTGGAAAGGGGTATCTTTCTATTGAAAAGTAGATTGATAATTGAGAGAAAATCAAAAGAGATCGTCCAGTTCCCGATTTCCCTCAGGCATCTCGCCGTATTCGGCTATGAATTGCTGCAGGAGCTCGCTTTCCCTCTTGGTATACATGGGCTCCTCATCGTACATAAAGTAGCGAGCCTTTTCATTGACCTCCAATTGCTCCTCTATTTCACTGTGCAAGTTCATCGCCCCTTTGATGTAAATGACGGTCTCTTGCTCATCCAGCAGCTGATAAACACCCTCCACTTCCGGGACAGCCTCCACGTTCTCCTTGGTGAATTCAATCCATAGCTTGTTCCTGGGCGGAAAAATGGGCTTGGAGAGCAGGAGCCGGAGGTCACATCTGAGGCAGCGCCTGGCCTCAGCCATTGCTTCCTCTTGGCTCAGAGGTGGCTCTGCATTACTCATTCCTGCAAACTGGGGTGGAGGCGGCTGGTAAGAGGCGGGGAGGCGCTTGAGGTCTGCAAACCCCTCCTCGCGCCCCAACCAGTGGTTGGGTTGCTCAGCTGGCAGGAGAGGTTCATCAATGACGCCATCGCCACCGAGATATCTGTCAATGGATTCGGCTGCCTTTCTACCTGAGGCGACTGCCCCGATGGCCGAACGGGAGGAATCGCCCCGATGCGAAGTCAGCTGTTCAACCAAGAGGGTGAAGAAATCTCCTCGGCTTCCTCCACCAGCACAGCGGATGAAATCTTCACAGATCCCGCCCAGGACTGCATCTCCTCCAGCGAACACACCCTCCCGACTAGTGGCCAAGGACGTTGGATCTGCCTTGATACTCCCCCAAGGGGTCAGCTCACTTCCCTCCTCCAGGAAAGAGCCGGGAGGACCGACAAAAGTGCTCCCGGTGGCCAAAAATACCGCGTCAAACCCCTGTTCAAGGAGTTCAACGACTTGCATCTTGGGAGAGTTAAGTTCTAAGTTCACCCCGGCCTGAAGGATTTCATCG
>JABXJZ010000453.1 GCA_013375335.1 Desulfobacterales bacterium | reverse complement strand
CGGCCATGATGGTCCCCAGAATAATGGTGGAGATGGCAAGTCCGCCCCTGAGACCTCCTAGCAAGAGATAAAGGGAACCGAAGAGCCTCTCCGTCACCCCTGACCGTTCCACCATGATGCCCATGAAGACGAACAGGGGAAATGCAAGGAAGACGTATTCCGTACTGATTCCGTAAAGACGCAGATAAAACATCTCGAACATCCCCGGCCCCCAGAGCAGGAATCCGATGATCATAGAGACGCCGCTCAGGCTGAAGGCCAGAGGAAATCCCAGCAGTATGCCCACCAAAATCCCGCCGAACATCACAACAGTCGTCATCTCTGGGCTTAACTCGATCACAGCTCCTTTCCCTTTACCAGCATGTAAGTATCCCGAATGAAGTTAGCCAGACCTTGCAGCCAGAGAATGGAAAGGCCGATAGGTATCACCGATCTGAAAGGCCACATGAGGGGCCGCCAGAAACCCACCTCTGAGAATTCCTTGACCTTATATGCGTGGATTGCGTGCTCTGTGGCTGCCACGATGAGTCCGGTGATGAGCGGAAAGAAGAAGATCAGTGTTAACAAAACATCAATAGTGAGCCTGATTCGTTGTGGGAGGCGATTGTAGATGATGTCCACTCGCACGTGTCGCCTTTGAGAATGCACATACCCAGAGCCCAGGATGATGATGGACCCCCCAAGCATGTAGCTTATATCGTACTGCCATATGGTGGGGGCACGGAAGGCATAGCGCAGTATGACATCATAGGCAATGATCAGGACCATGGCAAACGTCGCCAGACTGACCGCCCTTCCGCTCCATGTGCTTATCCGGTCAATTCCACTGAGGATCTTCTTGATGAAATCCATTGAAATCTTCCTTGGATTTCTAAGGAGTTTGGCATCTCCTCCGAGACCACATCAGGTTGTGGGCCCCGGAGTCGATCCATTTAGTGTGAGACACTGGATGTTGTCCGTTACTCTCAATCAACGGTCATGAGGGCCGGATCTGGCTGGCAAAATTCCTTGTACCCCCTGTAGCGCTTGAGGAAATCCCGCTGGCTTTTCAGTACCTTGGCAAAGAACGGATCTTCCTGGGCCTTGCGATCATACAGGTCGTTGGCCTTTTTCACCACCTCTTTCTGCACTTCCACTGGGAGTTTGTAGAACTTGCTTCCGTATTCCTTGAGCTTATCCATGGCAACCACGTCCCCATAGTCCATAGCGCAGAGCATCCTCATGGATGTTGCCTCAGCGGCGACCCTCACGATGGCCTGGAGGTCTGGTGTCAGTTTTTCCCAGGATTTCTTGTTCACCAGAAGCTCATAGGCAGCCATGGGCGCGTGGATTCCGGGGCCAACCACATAGGCGCCCAGTTGATGAAAACCAACGCTGTAGTCAACACCAGGTGTGCTGAACTCAAAGGCATCCAGAACCCCTCGCTTCATACTCTCGAAGATCTCCCCACCTGGGGTCTGAACAACTGCTGCTCCCAGCTCGGTGAGGAGCTCGCCCCAGATACCGGCTGTCCGAAACTTCATTCCTTTGAAATCGCTTAAACTCTTGATG
>JABXJZ010000452.1 GCA_013375335.1 Desulfobacterales bacterium | reverse complement strand
TCACCTTCTAGACCAAGAAAGGAGTGTTAGGCTTTTCCCAATTTTTTGGCTAGTTCAGCAAGTTCCGGATGAACACATTTGCCCTCGTCCCAAATTTGTTCTCCGTTGACCCAGACGGACGTGTTCAGACATATGCCATCCGTGTGCGAAGCGGCTGGAAGGGGTTTGCTACCGGTTAGCATCGGACCCACGTAGCCCAAGCCCCATTCCGTGGCTCCCCAAACCCTTTCGTCTTCAACTATGTTCCCGGTTAACTCAGCTCCCGGATTGCATCCATAGCAGACATGCGCCATACGTAACATTAGCGGATCGTCAAAACTCTTTAGCCATGACTCAAAAACTGTTGCGTCCTTTCCGCCTTCGATATTCTTGACTCTACCTTCTCTAACGTGGAGTCTCACTGGCTCACTTACTGGGCCTATTGGAGGAACTATTGAGCCGTCAAATACTATTGTGCCATTTATCGATTCAAAAACTGGTGTCCAGCCTACCTGCCCAGCCTGCATGTGGGACCCAGGGGTATCGGCGCTCCCAGCTTCACATATCATCGGCCTTTTGGGGTCCATGTCAAACTCAACATCTTCTCCTGCCGGCGTCACCATTCTAACATGTTTGGCTGCTTTAGTCAAATGCACGAGTTTGTCTTGATACTCTCTGAGAGTAGGGAAGTCAACTCTGGCGATGATCCTTATCATCATGTCCACATTCATTCCACACGCGTTCAGATATCTAAGCTTCTTGTTTTCCTTTTCGGCAACCTCGTATGGGGTTGAATATAGAAGCCACTCGTTGTTAAATTCAACCCATGCATCTGTAACGCTCAAGGAGGCTGTCAATGCTTCAACAGGCAACATTGGGTCAGCAGCTTTGCCGACACCTAACGGCGAGGCAGTCCACACCACCATTGGTTTCGCCCCAACCGTAAAGGCGGCTGCCGCCGTGGCGTCAACAACTCTCGGGTCGGACTCCGTGTCTGCGGTTATAACGAGTGTTTCGCCCGCTTTCAGTTTGAACATCTGCGAAACCAGTTTGTAAGCCGCTTTCGCCAACTCGTATTCATAATGTTGCGGCATTCTAGTTCACTTTTAATACGATCTAAGAACGCTTTATTAAAGATAATCTCGATTCTAGTTCTTATGTAGTTCCTATTTCTGTTTGCAATCTCCCTTGAGATGTCCTAAGCGAACCGTGCATGATTGTGTATCTAATGAATAGTGTAGCCGCAAACCAATTATCAATTGTTCGCAAACTCGGTTATTGCTCTCGAAATTCTCATTGCGGCTTCTTGTATGATCTCCTGTGTAGTTGCAAAGACTAATCTAAGATGCCCCTCGCCTCCTTTCCCATATCCAGAACCAGAAGACGTTCTTATATTACTCTCTCTCTCCAACACGGAAGCTGCCTCCCGATCGTTCTCAAATACTTTGGACAAATCTGGAAAAGCGAAAAAAGTACCTTCGGGTCTGGGACACGAAACGTTCTCTAACCTGTCTAGGGCATCACACAGAATGTTTCTCATTTTTTCACAGTGAGATCTAAGGCATCGCATCCATTCA
>JABXJZ010000451.1 GCA_013375335.1 Desulfobacterales bacterium | reverse complement strand
GTAAGAGATGATTCACCGCACAAAAAGGGTGTCTTACGCGATTCCTAAGTGAAATTTGAGGGAATTGAGGGTGTTTCTCATCAACATGGTAATCGTCATAGGACCAACCCCTCCTGGTACAGGGGTGATATAGCCAGCGATTTCCTTTGCCTTGTCAAAGTCAACGTCGCCTTTGAGGATTGCGACCTTTTTACCAGTCTTCTCGCTGATCTTCTCACCAACCCTGTTTACACCAACATCAATAACGCATGCACCCGGCTTTAGCCACTCAGGCTTGACAAGCCCAGGGACACCAGCCGCAACGATTAAGATATCGGCCCTCTTGCAGTGATACGCTAAGTCCCTTGTCCTTGTATGGGCTACAGTCACCGTAGCATTTGCGCCCGGTGCCTTTTGCAGGAGCATATTGGCGATGGGTTTTCCCACTATATTAGATCTCCCGACAACCACAACCTCAGCACCCTCTGTCTCCACACCGGACCTGACAATCAGCTCCTGAATGCCAGCAGGGGTGCAGGGGGGAAATTTAACCTCGCTCCCACCTATCATCAACCGACCGACATTGACCGGATGGAATCCATCCACATCCTTATCCGGATCAACCGCATTCAATACCCTCTTTTCATCAACGTGTTTGGGTAAGGGCAGTTGAACGAGGATACCGTGGATGGACTCATCCCTGTTGTACTTCTCAATAAGAGAGAGCAGCTCCTCTTCTGCTATGTCCTCGGACCTGTTATCCTGTACCTCCTTGTATCCAAGGCCCTGGGCCGTTCTGATCTTTGCCGTAACATAGGAAACCGAGGCGGGATCTTCCCCTACAAGGATGGTCACAAGGCCAGGGACAACGCCATGCTCCTCCTTAATCCTGTCAACCTCCGCCTTGATCTCCTTTAATATCTCATCCCTGATCTCTGTTCCCCTTATCAGTGTCGCACTCATCTCTATAATCCCCTCCCTCTCCAAAACAACCGCTCAGCAAAGGTCTCTGTTATCCGACAAACTTACTTGATCAGCTCGATACCACAAATACATTGAAAGATCAAATTATAAAACCAAGAATCCTCTTCTGCCCCTTGGGTATTACCTCCTTGACGCAGTACCCTCTATAGGATAATTTCCATCTTATGGAAAAAGAGATCCATGTCCCTGGAGGGTTTCGAGGAGTTATAACCCTTACTACTGATTTTGGTGAAAGGGATCCTTATGTGGCCATGATGAAAGGGGTTATCCTTTCCATCAATCCCGGTGTAATGATCATAGACATAACCCACCAGGTTCCAGCCGGTTCAATTCGGGCGGGGGGTTCCATAATCAAGGAGGCCTATACGTACTTCCCGGCAGGTACAGTCCATGTAGGCGTGATTGACCCTGGGGTCGGCGGCAAAAGAAGGCCTATAGCAGTACTGGCCGGGGGCCACTTTTTTGTGGGTCCCGATAACGGTCTTTTCTGGCCGGTAATAGAGACGCAGGGACACGCAGATGTTATCCATCTTAAGGAGAAAAGATACTGGATGCGTGAAATCAGTCCCACCTTTCATGGGAGGGATATCTTTGCACCC
>JABXJZ010000450.1 GCA_013375335.1 Desulfobacterales bacterium | reverse complement strand
GGCCGAGTCTGTAAGAGGATGACGTTTTCCGGAAAATTGAGATCCTGGTCTACGGCCCATTCGGTATCCTGGGGTCCATGGAAGTGGGACTCCAAGATCTTACCTAATCTCCCGACTTCCTCTGCTTCCTCATCACTCAAGCAGAAGGTGCAACTCTTTTCGGTAGGGGTATCCACCTCGGCAACGCCCGCTTCCTTAAAGGTTACGTATCTGCCCTTGGTGCCCAGTTTTCTATCGATTATCTTTAAGCTCTCTTTGTCCAGAATACAAACGTCCGGCATGGCTTCCCCGCCGACAACACTCTCTCCTAGACCCCAATTGGCCTCAATAATCATTCTCGAGGTATCTCCCGTATTGGGGTCGGCCGTGAACAGGACCCCTGCAGCACGCGCATTCACCATTCTTAGCACGGCCACGCCTATGGGGTCACTTTCCATAGGCGCTCCGGCACGTTTTCTGGCAAACAAGGATCTGGGATTGAAGGTGCTGGACCATACCTTTTTTATTTTTTCAATGACATCCAGGCCTCCTCGTACATTTAAGTGGGTCTCATATTGACCGGGGTGGCTTGCCGCACCGGCCGATCGGGTCGAGACAGCCATCTCTTCCACAGTGCACCTTTGGCACAATTCCCCATAATGGGACAAGACCGTCTCCCCCATCTCTCGGGGCATGTCTTTGGACTCTACAATCCTTCGTAGCTCCGCACTCGCCTCATTAAAATGCTGGATGCTTTCGAAGCCGTGGTCGACATTATCCAGATACTCCTTTATCTCCATGTCCGCTCCTGTAAGGGACAGGTAATCCTTGTAGGCTTCCAACGAGAGGGCAAAGCCTGGAGGGACACGCAGCCCCATTTTGGTCATCTCACCTAGGTTGGCACACTTTTTCCCAACCTGATCGTTGCATTCTTTATCTAATTCCTCAAACCATAAGATCCATTTGCTGGACATGTCGCAACTCCTTTTTCATCAGATTCCTCGGCAATCCTTGATGGGGGATCAGTCTTTGATGGGATCTATTGCCTTTATAAGCCTAATGGAATCCGTTACCCAGCCAAAGGTAGATTGAACGTTGAGGATCGTTGCCTCTTGCATCATCTTTGGGCCCTTTTGGCTTACAGCATCTGAAACAAGTATGGGAAAATAATCCAGGAAGAAAGATCGCCTCAGGGTGGACTCAACGCATATGTTGGTCGCCGTTCCCACAAATATAAGATACTTGATGCCTAGTGTTCTCAAAATGATGTCCAGGTTTGTCCCTATAAAACCATCGTATCTTTGCTTTTTGACAACGATATCCCCTGGTTCGGGTTTGAGCTCCTCGATAATTTCTGCTCCCCAAGAACCAGAAAGGCAGAGTTTGTCTTTCAATTCAGGATGTTGGTGTATCAGTGTCACAATTTGTGATTTACAGGAGATTGGCGAGTCTTTCGGTCCTGTATCAGAGAGGTCCGGGCTATAAGCATGTTGAAGATATACGACTTTGATTCCCTTTATATGTGCCTCGGAAATGATGTTCTTGCAGGGTTCAATGATTCCCTCAGTCGCTGAAACGTCTATGCCGAATAGATCAAAA
>JABXJZ010000125.1 GCA_013375335.1 Desulfobacterales bacterium | reverse complement strand
CCGAAGAGAAGACCACAACATCGGCCCCCTCCACATTTTGAGGCCTGTGCCCGATAAATACCCTCCCGCCGAGATCCGAGAGGTGCTCCGTTACCTCGGTCTTTCTGATATCCGACCCGCTGACACGGTAGCCCAAGTTAAGCAGAAGCTCGGCTATACCGCTCATTCCAATTCCGCCAATGCCGACTAAATGGATGTGTCTTACCTTGCCGAAGACCTTCATTTCCCACCTATTAGCTCCATCACCTGTTCAGCTATGACTTCCCCTGCCCTTGGTCTTCCAGCCCTCAGGGCCAGAGATGACATTTTTTTGAGCTCCTCTCTGTCTTCCATATACCTTCTAATCCTCCAGGCAAGGGCCTTACCGGTAAGATCGCTTTCCAGTATCATATCTGCCCCGCCGGTTGCCGCCAATGCCCGAGCGTTAATGTCCTGGTGTTTATGAGCTGCGTAGGGAAAGGGTATGAGGATGGATGGCTTTCCCAGGGCAGCCAATTCAGCAATGGTGGTTGCACCCGCCCGACAGACAACCAGGTCAGCTCTTGCATAGGCAGAGGCCATATCCTGTATAAATGCCTTTACTTCTCCTTCAATCCCAAGGGTACGGTAATCATCAGTTACCCTTCCCAGATCTTCCCTCCCCGTTTGATGGATCACAAAGGGAGAAAGGCCGGCTGTCTTCAATTCCTTAAGGGCAGCAACGACTGCCCTGTTTATCGCCCTGGCACCCTGACTTCCGCCCGTGACAAGGATGACAAACCTCCCATTATCTCTCCCTGGAAATCGTGGCAGGTGCATGAGGTCATCCCGTATTGGGTTTCCGCTCAAAAAGAGATCTCCCCTCTTGAGAAACTTCCTGGTTTCCTCAAAGGATATAAACACCTTCTTGACGAGCGGGGCTAGAATCCTGTTTGTAAGGCCTGGAAAGGAGTTTTGCTCATGGATAGCAGTGGGTATTCTGAGAAACCAGGCAACCAGGCACACAGGCCCAGACGGATAACCACCTACACCGACTATCAGATGCGGCCTGAATTCCCTCATGATGGAAAGTGACTGGGCTGAGCCTATAAGCATCTTAACGAGGGCCCTTAACCTTGGTAAAAGACCCTTACCCAGCACGCCTTCGACATCAATTGACCTTGCCTCAAATCCGGCCTTTAAAAGGATCTCCCTCTCAATCTTCCTCTTACCAGTGACAAAGAGGATATGTATTTCATCAAGCCTCTTTTTCAGCTCCCTGGCAATTACTATCCCTGGGAATAGATGGCCGCCCGTGCCGCCCCCAGCGATTATCACCCTTACACCTGCCCCTCTTTGTTTAACGGTCATTTGGCTCCGACCATTCTAACAGTCTGCCCCACGCAGGGTCTGGGCCTGGACCTTTTCGATATGTTCATCAGTATGCCCACGCCTAGGAGACTGACCACGAGAGAGGACCCGCCGTAGCTTATAAAGGGAAGCGTTAAACCCTTAGTGGGCAAAAGGGCCATTACTACCCCCATATTAACGAGTACCTGTAGCCCCAACATACAACTTATCCCCATGGCGAGGTAGGCCCCGAAAAGCTCCGGGGCATCTAAAGCGATCTTGATACCCCTTGCTACAACAACGGCAAACAGGATTAATAAAACGCTCACCCCTATAAAACCTATTTCCTCAGCTATTATTGCCAGGATAAAATCCGTATGGGACTCTGGCAGATAAAAGAGCTTTTGCTTGCTATTGCCAATCCCCACTCCCAAGAGCCCCCCTGAACCAAAGGCAAGAAAGGAGTGGATTATCTGGAAGCCAAATCCCTGGGGATCCTCCCATGGGTTTAAGAATGCCCACCATCGGTTAAGCCTGTAAGCGGTATGGGATATCAGGTAAAAGACAACAGGGGTTATGAGGCCTAACAGGAGGAAGAGCTGTGCCACATTCACACCACCTATAAAGAGAAGGATCAGCATCCACACTCCTATGATTATGGCCGTCCCGAGATCTGGCTGGAGAAGGATGAGGGTCATAAAGATCGCTGCCACGGCTAAGTGTGGAAGGAAACCATGAGAAAACGTCCCCATGCTCTCAGCGTTCTTGCTCATGCTATAGGCCACGAATATGGCCAGAGACAACTTGGCTACCTCTGATGGCTGCATGGAGATAAAGCCCAATCTGAACCACCTCTGGGCACCCCCAACCTTAACTCCAAATCCCGGGACAAGCAGCAAGGCCAATAAGATCAAACTGGAGCCAAGAAAAAAGTAGGCCAGTGTTCTATAGAAGAGGTAGTTGATATTGTTTGCGAGGATCATGACCAGGAGACCAAACAGACAAAAGATACCCTGCCTTTTGAGATAGTAATAGTGATCTCCAAACCTCTGCTCCGCAAGCACTGAACTGGCGCTATAGACTGCAACCAATCCAATACCGAGTAACAGGAAAACAGAGATGAGCATAATAGGCTCGTAGTTATGAAGGGGCTTTCCCCTGGGCACCATTCTTTAATCTCCTCACTGCCTCCCTGAAGGCCGCACCCCTGTGCCTGAAGTCCCTGAACATGTCAAAGCTAGAACAGGCAGGAGCAAGAAGAACCACGTCTCCTTCCCGGGCCTGATCAAATGCAAGGGATACCGCATCCGTCATAGTGGCTGCCTTACACCACGGTATTTTATCACCAAATGCCTCTGCCAAAAGGCAACTGGCCTCTCCCAAAAAAACAGCCCCCTTTATCCTCTGAGAGGCTGCCTCAACAAGGTCGGCATAATCACTGCCCTTATGCCTACCCCCGGCGATTAGCACAACTGGCCCGGAAAAGCTCGCAATAGACTTTATGGTCGCGTCTATGTTGGTGGCCTTTGAATCGTCATAGAAGGCTACCCCTCCTACCGTGTCCACAAGTTCAGTCCTATGGGGCAAGCCCCTAAAATGGTCGACTGCTTCCTGTATAGCACCGGGAAACACCCTGAGGGCCAGAGATGTGAGGGTTGCGGCCATCACATTCGCCGTATTGTGGTCTCCAGGCAGTGAAAACTCGTCAAGGCTTAAGGCAATCGTCTCCCCCCCTGGAAGCCTGGCCTTGATCTGTCCATTGTCTAAAAATGCGTGCCGGCCCTGTCTACCTTTCAATCCATACCTCAGTACAGTAGGTCCATCTTTGGGCTGTAACTTCCTCAGCACGGGGTCATCGTCATTTAAGATGAGGGTCTGCCCTCGCCCTTGGTTTGCAGATATCCTCTCTTTTGACCTTATATAGGCGTTATAGTCCGCATACCGGTCGAGATGGTCCGGGCTTACATTGAGGATGAGGGCCACAAGGGGGGAAAAGGTTTGAATGGTATCGAGTTGAAAGCTACTTACTTCTAATACCACGTAATCGGCCCTCTGTTCTCCCCCTATGTAATGAGTGAGGGGACGGCCGATATTTCCGCCAACAAAGACATTTCTCCCCCCCTTGAGGAGCATATCACCAATCAGATGGACGACCGTTGACTTACCATTTGTCCCCGTTACAGCTATGGATGGCGTTTTCAGATACCTGCTGGCGAGCTCCATCTCCCCTATAATAGGGATCCCCTTTCCCCTCGCCTCGGCAAGTGGTTTGATGTCAAGGGGGACGCCAGGACTGACGACAATTAAATCAGTCTCCGTAAAGGTCTTCACCGTATGTCCACCGAGCTCAAGCTCAATGCCTGATTTGAGGAGATCGCCTAAGATAGCTTTATCCAAATCAGACACCCTTTGTTGTTCACTGACAGTTACGCGACTACCCTGCGTGACAAGCCACCTGGCCGCTGCAAGGCCACTTTCACCTAGCCCCACCACTAGAGTCCTTCCACCGGATAGCGTCATTGCCCTCGCCGCACCCACTGCAATTACCTCAACTTGAGTGTACTCATGGAAAGCAGTGCGAGCACAATCGCTATAATCCAGAACCGGACGGTCACCTTTGGCTCTGGCCACCCCTTTAGCTCAAAGTGGTGATGTATTGGGGCCATCCTGAATACGCGCCTGCCACCAGTGAGCTTAAAGAAGCCAACCTGCAAGATCACTGACAGGGCCTCAACCACAAAAAGGCCGCCAACAAGGAGAAGGGTTATCTCCTGCTTGCAAATTACGGCTATCATCCCCAAGGCAGCACCCAGGGAAAGGGAGCCCGCATCGCCCATAAATACCTGAGCAGGATAGCTGTTGTACCATAAAAACCCCATACCTGCCCCTACTACGGCACCGCAAATCACGGAAAGTTCTCCCGCACCGCTCACGTATGGGATCTGCAGGTAATGGGCGATCTTTATATGCCCAGCTAGATAGGAAAACACGAGATAGCTCAGGAAGGCGATTATGATTGGGCCAATGGCCAGCCCGTCCAATCCGTCGGTGAGGTTAACCGCATTGGACGTACCTACCACAACCAAGACAACCAGGATGAGGTAACCGATGCCAAGATCGGGTAAGAAATTCTTAAAAAACGGGAAACTAAGCCTGGAATCAAAGCCGCTCGATCGGTACAGCACTATCCCAACAAACAAGGCAATTCCGACCTGCATGGATAATTTGCTCCACACCCTCAGGCCCTTGCTGCTCTTTCGTATCATCTTGAGATAATCATCCAGAAAGCCAATGCCACCAAATAAGACAGCAACAAACAGGACCAGCCAGATATATAGATTGCTCGGCTCCACCCAAAGAAGGGAGCATATAACGATTGAAACCAATAGGAAGGATCCCCCCATAGTTGGAGTTCCTGCCTTATCCTTGTGGTCTGGGGGTCCATCATCCCTGATGTACTGACCAATCTGGAGCTCCCGCAGCTTCGGAATGATCCAGTACCCGAGAAGTAGCGAGAAAAGAAGGGCAGTCAGGGTTGCGTAGATAGTCCTGAAGGTTATGTATCTAAATACATTCAGGAAGGAGTAATAGGTATGAAAGTAATAAATCAACTTATAGAGCATTCCTCTATCCCCTACTTACTCCGAAATATCCTTTTATAGCCTCAACTACCTTATCCAAGGCCACCTTTCTTGAACCCTTCAGGAAGAGGATGTCACCCTGCCTTACATGCGCCTTTATTGCATCGCTCATCTCGGCATGAGTAGTTGCAAGTTGTGTCTGAGCTGCATTCATACTCCCTTTCCGTGCCCCCTCGATAACCTGTTGACCATGTTCACCTAGCACGACGAGGTACCTGGCCCCCATAGCAGCTATCAGTTGACCTGCATCAAAGTGGTAT
>JABXJZ010000449.1 GCA_013375335.1 Desulfobacterales bacterium | reverse complement strand
GAGATATTATACTAGTTCACATTAAAAGGGTTCAAAGTATTCATAGTTGAACAATACGAAGGGCAGAGTGATCGCTCCCCTAAGTGCGCCCTTTGCCACGCGAACACGAAATGGATAGTACTCGCAGAAAAGTAATTCGCATATGTTCATATTTTTTACGCCACGCGAGCATAGTTATATTTCAGTAGAAAATACCCACATTCAACTACTAAATATCTTCCAAACATTAAAAAATTATTAATATATTCATCGTTTCGTTAGTTTAGCTCTTTGAGCGGGAGGTGAAACTTAATGAAGAGTAAGACCGTCGCCTTTGTGGTCCTGCTGATAATAATGGCTGGCGCCTTCTACGCGACTTCCACGCCGATCGAGGTAGCCCCAGATGAGCCAGTGAGCCTGTACGACTTCGTTAACTCCCTTCTCGGAACTTGTGCGGCGCTCGGCGACCCAGTACCAGGATCAGGATCAGCAGGTGGCGATTAGAGAACTTTAAAAGGGATAAACAGTTAGATAAAAATGAAGGAGATGGAGAGCCGATATCTCGCAGGAATCGATGAAAAGGTCCGTGATGTCTTCACGGTCTGGAAGAGAATAGATGAGACCGATGTGAAGATCCTTGAAGGGCTCTCCCAGCTGGGACCTAGAAACCTAACTTTAATAGCGAAACACCTCGACATGCCGATAGCCACTTTGCGGTACCGTGTAATACGGATGCTGGACAACTCCCTTTTATTTCTCCATTTGAACCCATACCACACATATATGGGCCTGAAGAAGGCCGTCGTCTTCGTAGAAGCGATACCTGGCTACGAGGATGTGTTATACGATTGTCTGAGGGTCAACGACTTCTGGATCTTTTTGTGCCGGATATACGGCCCGTACGAGGGATGGGGAGGCGTATGGACCATTCCAAAAGAAAACGACCGTGACTTTGAATATTTTTTACAGAGCCTGATCGACTCGGGCGTAGCCATGTCTTTTGAGGTCAACTGGACCACCTGCCGTGAGGGTATCCCCGTAAAGAGCAGATGGTTCAACATCGAAGAAAACGCGTGGACGTTCAACTGGAAGGAATGGGTGAATGAAGTAGAGACGATCGAGGGTAAACTACCATGGACGTTGATCGAACCAGCTGACTGGCCAATAAAAGTCGATTACGAGGATCTGTTAATCATCAAGGAACTCGAGATGGACGGAAGGAAAACGCTGACAGACATCTCAAAGAAACTGGGTATTTCTGTAGAGAAGTTGAAGTACCATTTCAGAGAGCACGTTTCTAAGCGGGGCCTCATGGAGGGATACGAGATTGAAATAGCCCGCTTCCCGCTACTCTTCTCTAATTATCTATTCTTCAGGTTCGAGTTTGATTCCTATGATAAATTCGTCAGGTTTACAACATCCCTTCACGATAAGCCCTTCCCTCTCAATCTTGGTAAGGTTCTTGGGGAGAATGCTTTGATCAGCCAGATTTATCTACCTGTACGCGAGTTCAGGAAGTTCATCGACGCCTTATCCGAACTTATCAAGTTAGGTCTTCTCAAGACATATCAATATTTCATCCAAGATGTCAACAAAAAGATCGGA
>JABXJZ010000013.1 GCA_013375335.1 Desulfobacterales bacterium | reverse complement strand
CCTTCGACCGCCTCTATAACATCGCCTCTAAGCATTAGATCGTTTATATTTCTCTTTGGAATAATAACCCCTTGCTCTCCGGTCAGTCCTCTGGCCTTGCAGACATCGAAAAAACCCTCTATCTTCCTGGTAATGCCACCAATAGGCTGACATTCGCCTAACTGGCTCACAGAGCCGGTAGCAGCAATCCCCTGGCGTATAGGTCTATTCGACAGGCAGGATAGAATGGCAAAAAGCTCGGCAGCTGAGGCACTGTCTCCATCAACCATTCCATAGCTTTGCTCAAAGGTAACGCTGGCCGAAAGAGCGAGGGGCTTGTCCAGTGCATATTTGTTCTTGAGGTAACTTTCCATAATCAGGATGCCCTTAGTGTGGATATTCCCGCTCATTTTGGCCTCCCGCTCAATATCCACTACCCCTTCCTTGCCGGGTGTAGCAGTTGCGGTTATCCGTATCGGTTTGGCAAACGTATAGTCGCCTAAGTCGTAGATAGTCAAACCATTTACTTGGCCTATAACTTCTCCTGTTGTCTGGATATGGAGGGTCTCTTCTTCGATCATCTCCTGGATTTTCATCTCCATAAGATTTGATCTCTGCCTCTTTTCGTCAATGGCCCTCTTGATATCACTTGCTTCAATACATTTTCTGCCCCGTTGCTTGGCCCAGAAGTTCGCCTCCACCACTAAGTCTTTTATTTCCGGCAATTTTAGTGACATCTTTTGCTGATTGCCCACGAGCTCAGACGCATATTCTACAATTCTGGCCAGACCTCCTTTTTCAATGTCCAGTAGATGTTCCTCTTCGCAAACCTTGGCAATATAGGAAAGATAGTTTTTAATCCGTTTTTTGGTCTTTCTTATACTATCGTCCAGCTGGGCCTTGACCTTGAACATCTTCTTGAAATCGCCGTCAAAACAGTAGAGGAGGTGATATAAGTGAGGATCGCCTATCAATACGAACTTGATATCGAGAGGGATGGGAATAGGTTTCAAGGTCTTCGTTGATATAAACCCTATCTCTTCTGCCAAGTCCTCGATCCTAATCTCCTTATTCTTGATCGCCCTCTTAAGCGCAATCCAGGATCCCAGGCTTCGCAGCAAATCGATGGCCTTGATGATGAGATAGCCGCCATTCGCCCTATGGAGCGTCCCAGGTCTCATCATGGTAAAATCTGTAAACAGGGTACCAAACTGGGACTGTTTCTCAATTCTGCCAAAGAGGTTAGGGTAGGTAGGGTTGGTCTCGATTACAACTGGAGCCCCCTTTAATTTTGAGTTGTCGATCAAGACATTGACCTCATAGCGGGTGAATGAGGGTTCGATTTGGGGTATAAAAAATGGAGCCTGATGGATTGATTGTTTTTGCTTGAAGGTATCGATGTTAAGGATAATATCCTCCTTCATGCCTTTCAGATAATCCAGTACCTCTGGCAGATCCCTATACTTTGTCTCAAGCTCTTCTATTAGGTGTCCGACACGGTAGAGGGCTATCTTGTTATCAAGCGCCTTAATCTTCTCTTTTAATCCCCTATCCAGGTTCCTAATGGCCCTCATTGTTTCCTTCATATCTTTCTGCAATTCTTGGCTTACCTTCTGGAGCCTTTTCCTTTCTTTCTCTGGCAGGGCACCGATGCTATCCTCATCCATTGGTTTGCCATCCTTTGAGGGCATAATCATCATTCCCACCTGACTAATATTGAGTATAAATCCCTCCTTGTTTACCTTTTTCTCCAGCTGGGAGATCAATTCGTTCCTCTTGGAATTGAATACCTTGGATATAGCTTCCTTTTCCTTGTTATAATCCTCGCTTTCAAACACATCCTGTATCTCCGTCTTAACCTCTTCTATGAACCCTGATATGTCCTTTTTCAATCTGAGCCCCATACCCCTTTTCAATTTGAGAAATTTCGCCGTCTCTGGTTCCTGAAAATTATACACATAGCACCAGTCGTAGGGCGGTGGATCTTTCCTGGCGATTTTCTCAATGTATGTTTTGGCAATAAAGGTCAGACCGGTCCTATCCGGTCCGGCAACATAGAGATTATAGTCATTTCTTGGCATCTTGAGCCCGAATTTAATGCCCTTGACCGCCTGATCCTGGGCCACCAACAGCTGTTTCCTGGTGTCTACATCCCTCGTAGATTGAACGCCAAGCGAATCCGGGTCACAGGATCCCCGAAGCCGTTTTGGCGCTACTCCCTTAGGTTTTCCATCCATATCCTTACCCCTTTTGGTCTTGCAGTTACGAACATTCCTTATCAACCCTTATTTTAAATTGCAAGGCAATATTTAAGGAACAGGAAGATCCCGAGGATCACATAGAGGGATTTTTCGTGAAGGTGTGGGATCCGGCGGAAGGAGATTATTCGCCTGGGGGGTTCCCAAAATTTGTTTGACTTCAATTCTGGCGGGTGGTAGTTTTTAAAAAATGAATGACGATTCATTCATTGTGTCCCCCTTTTTCCTTTATCAGCCAGCTTTATTGCATAGCAAGAGTACTCATAGATGCTGAATGGGGTGGGGAATGAAGGAGGCTTAGCTGTGGGGAAGGCGATCAAGAAGTGTGCCATGATTGGAGCTGGAGTAATGGGGGCGGCTATTGCCGCTCAATTGGCCAATGTGGGCATCGAGACAATTCTTCTTGATATCGTTCCCCCTGAATTGACAGACGACGACAGGGAGAAGGGGCTTACCAAGGAGAGCAGAGAATTCAGGAATAAACTAGCACAAGGGGGATTAAGCAGGGCGCTGAAGTCAAAACCGGCATCCTTTTACGTGCCGGAAAGCGCCAGGCTGATCGCCATTGGCAACATGGAGGACGATCTTGGATGGTTACGCGACGCGGACTGGATCATCGAGGCAGTGGTAGAGAGGCTGGAGATCAAGAAGAGCGTCTTTGAGAAGATTGAAGGGGTCTTAAGGCCGGGAACGATTGTTACCTCCAATACCTCCGGTATATCGGCAAAGGCCCTGTGTGAAGGTCGGTCGAAATACTTCCGAGGGCATTTCGCCATTACCCATTTCTTCAACCCCCCGAGATATATGAAACTCCTGGAGGTTGTGCCAGGGCCTGACACACTCCCTGGAGTTATTCAGATCTTGGCTGAAACATGTGAGAAGAGCCTTGGAAAAGGGATCGTCTATACCAAGGATACACCAAATTTCGTCGCCAACAGGATTGGGGCCTATAGCATGTTATGTGTCTTAAGGACGATGATG
Source organism: Desulfobacterales bacterium (assembly GCA_013375335.1). GTDB lineage: Bacteria > Desulfobacterota > DSM-4660 > Desulfatiglandales > B25-G16 > JABXJZ01. The sequence goes on along the minus strand of JABXJZ010000013.1, from coordinate 10,419 downwards.
GGCCTGGGATTGACGATCGAGGCTGTGGACGAGCTCACCGGACCCGTGATAGGCAATCCCAAGAGTGCCTCCTTCAGGACAGCCGATCTGGTCGGGCTTGATACCCTGCTTCATGTAACGGGAAACGTGTATGAGGGAGCTCCTAGTGACGAAGAACGGGAGATGTTCAGGGCACCGGACCTTATTAAACAGATGATTGAGAGGAATCTCCTCGGCGAAAAGACCAAGCAGGGCTTTTACAAGAAGACACAGGACAGTGAAGGCAATAGGGTTATACTTTCCCTGGATTACAATACCTTAGAGTATAGCCCCCAGGAAGAGGTAAGGCTGGCTTCTTTGGAGGCGGCCAAAGGCATTTCAGGGGCCTCTGGAAGGATCAAGTCGCTCTACTATGCTGACGACATTGCAGGGCAGTTCACCTTTCATACCCTGACAAAAGGCCTGATCTACGCTGCCAACCGCATTCCGGAGATTGCCGATGATATTGTGAATGTGGATAACGCCATGAAGTGGGGTTTTGGCCGGAGGATGGGCCCATTTGAGACCTGGGATGCCATTGGGGTAGTGAAATCCGTAGGAAAAATGAGGGAGGCGGGATACCAGATCCCGGTCTGGGTCCAGGAGATGCTCGAAAGCGGGAAGGAGTCCTTCTACAAGAGAGAAGCCGGTAAGCTCTATTTCTACGATCTTACTTCCGGGGAGTACGAGGAGGCCCCGGTCAGGCCAGGGGTTATCCTCTTGCCTTCTCTCAAGGATCGGGAAAAGGAGGTGGCCGGCAACAGAGGTGCAAGCCTGATTGACATCGGTGATGGGGTTGCGTGTTTGGAATTTCACACCAAGATGAATGCCATAGGCGATGACATTGTTAACATGGTCATCAAATCGGCTGACACTGTGAGCAGGGATTTCCAGGGCCTGGTGATTGCGAATCATGCTGATAATTTCTCCGTGGGCGCTAATCTGTCTCTCGTCCTGTTCACGGCACAGGAGGAGGAGTGGGACGAGCTGGATTGGATGGTCAAGACATTTCAGGACGCATTGATGAGGCTGAAGTACATGGGCAGGCCTGTTGTGGCAGCGCCCGCAGGTATGGCCCTTGGAGGCGGTTGTGAAATCTGTCTGGTTGCAGATCGGGTCCGCTATGCAGCGGAGACCTATATGGGTTTGGTGGAGGTGGGGGTCGGCTTGATCCCCGCTGGTGGAGGGACAAAGGAGTTGCTCCTGCGCAATACGGAACATCTGTTCGAGGTTCAGAAAGGCGGGATTTACCAGAAGCAGATCGAGCTAATGCCCTATGTGGCGAGGGCCTTTGAGACCATTGCCCTGGCAAAGGTCTCGACATCCGGCCCGGAGGCAGTGAAGCTTGGCTACCTGAGGCCGACGGATAAGATGACCGTTAACCGCGATCTTCTGATAGAGGATGCCAGGAAGACGGTTCTGGCTATGAACATGGAGGGTTATACACCGCCTAGGGCTCTGGAGGAGATCCGCGTTGCAGGCGAAAGTACCTTTGCCATGATAAAGCTAGCCCTCTGGGCATTGCACGAGCAAGGCTACGCTACCGATCATGACGTGACTGTGGCAACGAAGGTTGGATATGTCCTGTGCGGCGGGAATGTAGTCGCTGATACCAAGGTAAGCGAGCAGTACCTCCTGGATCTGGAAAGGGAGGCCTTTTTGAGCCTCTGTGGCCATCCAAAGACCCAGGCGAGGATTCAGCACACGCTGACCACAGGTAAACCGCTGAGGAACTAGGATCTATTGAGTTCACACGAGACTCAACAAACACTAGAAAGAGCAGCAGGGAGGAACATGGGATGAGAGAGGCCGTGATTGTTGCCGCCTGTAGGACAGCAGTCGGAAAGGCGCCCCGAGGAACACTGAAGGACACTCGCCCGGAGCAGATGGGATGTGCTGTGCTGGCTGATTTGCTGAAAAGGGCAGGGGACCTCGACCCCATGCTCATCGATGATGTGATTATTGGATGCGCCTTCCCTGAGGCCACCCAGGGACTCAACCTGGGTCGAGTCCTGGTGATGTCAATGGGCTGGCCAGATCGCATCCCAGGCATGACGGTAAACAGATTCTGCTCTTCCGGGCTCCAGGCTATTGGTATTGGCGCTGAAAAGATCATGTGCGGTTTCTCAGATGTGGTGATTGCCGGCGGCGTGGAGAGTATGAGCCAGATCCCCATGGGGGGAAGCATGATGTATCCCAATCCGGCATTGGTGGATGTGAGGCCGGGCTCATTTACCGGGATGGGACTCACTGCCGAAAATGTGGCGGAAAAGTACAATATCAGCCGTGAAGAACAGGATGAATTCGGGGCCAGGAGTCAACAGAAGGCCGAGGCCGGGATTAAAGCTGGTCGGTTCAAGAGCCAAATTGTCCCCCTGAAGGTCAAAAGACAAAGGCAGCTGCCTAACGGGCATTTTGAGTTCGAAGAGCTGACTTTTGATACCGACGAGGGTGTGCGCCCGGGAACGACAAGGGAGAGTATTGCCCATATCAAGCCGGCTTTCAAACCGGACGGTACGGTGACTGCAGGGAATTCTTCTCAGACAAGTGATGGAGCGGCGGGGGTTGTGCTCATGTCCAAGGAGAAGGCCAAGGAATTGGGCCTGAAGCCCATGGCCACCTTTCGGTTTCATGCCGTTGAGGGATGTGAGCCGGAATATATGGGTGTGGGACCGGCAGTGGCGGTCCCTAAGGTGCTCCGGATGGCTGGCATGACGGTTAGTCAAATAGAATTGATCGAGCTGAACGAGGCATTCGCTGCACAGTCCCTTTATTGTATCAGGAAGCTGGGGATCAATGAGGAGATCACGAACGTGAACGGGGGTGCCATTGCGTTAGGTCATCCCTTGGGATGCACGGGGGCGAAATTAACAACCAAGCTCGTCCATGAAATGCGGGAGAGAAGGCTTCGGTGGGGATTGGTCACCATGTGCATCGGCTTTGGCATGGGAGCTGCCGCTATCTTTGAGGTAGAGGATTATTAATTGATACCGGGGTGATAAAATTGGCAAAGCAAAGGCTTTTCAAAGGTGGGGAATTCCTTATTACGGATGCGCTACCGGAGGAAGTCTTTACCCCTGAGGATTTTACCGACGAACAGCGCCTCATCGGCAGATCAGCCGAGGAGTTCCGTTTAGGTGAGCTTGAGCAGAGAAAGGAGGAGCTTGAGGAGCTCAATCCGGAATTAGTGAGGGGCCTCTTAAGAAAGGCGGGCGAGCTCGGCCTCCTCTCTGTGGATATCCCGGAGATGTATGGGGGGTCGGGATTGGATACTATAAGCTCCGTGCTGGTTGTAGAGCGGATCATGCAGGGAATAGCCGCCTTCGATATAGCCTATAGCGTCCAGACAGGTATTGGTAGTCTGCCCATTGTCTTTTTTGGCTCACCGGCGCAAAAGAAGAAGTACCTCCCAAAACTGGCCACCGGAGAGATGATCGGTGCCTTTGCCCTGACAGAGCCTGCCCACGGGTCCGATGCACTCAGTGCGGAAACCACGGCGGTCTTATCCGAGGATGGCGGATATTACATCCTGAACGGGCAGAAGCAGTTTATCACCAATGCGGGATTTGCTGATCTCTTCCTCACCTATGGCCAGGTTGATGGCACGCAGTTTACCGGTTTTATTGTCGAGCGTAAGTGGGACGGTGTCTCACTTGACGAGGAGGAAAAGAAAATGGGAATCCATGGCACCTCTACGCGATCCGTTATCTTCCAAGATGTCAAGGTACCCGTAGAAAATCTGTTGGGCGAGATTGGCCGTGGCCATGTGGTAGCCCTCAATACGCTTAATATCGGCAGATACAAGCTGGCTCCGAGTACGGTTGGGGGAGCCAAGCTTCTGATTGGCGAGTGTGTTAAATATGCCAAGAATAGAATCCAGTTCGGGAAGCCTATCTGCGAATTTGGCCTGATAAAACATAAGATTGCCGAGATGGTCATTAGGATTTACGTCAATGAGAGCATGGTCTATCGCACTGCAGGTCTCCTCGCACTTGCCTTACAGGGAATTGACCAGTCTAAAGAGGATGCGGGTCAGAAGACAGGAAGGGCCCTCAGAGAATACGCCGTAGAGTGTTCCATAAACAAAAACTCCAGTTCGGAGATGCTTGATTATGTGGCAGATGAAGGTGTGCAGATTATGGGTGGGTATGGTTATATCCAGGACAACCCGGCAGAGCGCGCTTATAGGGATTCGAGAATCAACCGCATCTGGGAAGGGACCAATGAGATTAATCGTCTCTTGATTGTAGACACGCTTATGAGGTCGGCCACGAAGGGGGAGCTTCCCCTTATTGAGGCTATTAGAAAAGTAGCGGGAGAGCTTATCAGTTACAGGCCAGAGATGGGCGAGGAGGGAGTTCTTGAGAGGGAGGGGAAGATGGTGGCTATGGCAAAGAAGATAGCCCTGCTGGCAGCCGGCGCAGCGACCCAAAGATACATGGATAGGCTTGTGAACGAACAGGAAATTGTCGCCCTGATAGCTGATATTATCATCGAGGTCTTTGCCATGGAGAGTGCATACTTGAGGACACTGAAAAAGATAGAGAAGGAGGGCGAGGAGAAATCGAGAATACACACTGCTGCTACCAAGGTCTATATCAATGATACATTTCCACAGGTGGATATGATGGCAAGACAGGTCTTTGCAGCTGTGAGTGAGGGTGAAGAGCTCAGGACGGGGCTAATGGGTTTGAAGAAGTTGACTCGCTTTACCCCGATAAACACCATTGCCCTGAGGAGGCAGGTTGCAGAGAGTATTATCCCCACAGCCCGCTATAACCTGACGAGGATATGAACAGGCTTCAGCCATCAGCAGCCGACTGAAATAGTGAATTTTTCAAAGACCTTGACAGTTTTTGCACATATGTGTTACACAAAAAGGGTCGTGATCAAATAATAATAAAAAGGGAGATGTCATGGCCAAGGATAAGGACGATACAAGAGATCGAAATGACAAAGGGGAGGAAGATATCCTCGATTTTGACTTTGATGAGGATCTCTTAGGTGAAGAGGCAGAGGAGGAAGTCATAGATCTCGTTGATGTAGTTGCGCGAGGCCGGGCACCCGAGTCGGTTGAGGAAGATATAGAGGGCTTGGAAGAGCTTTTATCGGACGAAGAAGAAGCGGTGAAAAAAGAGGCGGCCCCATCTGAAGGGGAGAAGGCTGTTGGGGAGGGAGTTCTGTCAGAAGAGGCTGAGGTAAAAGAGGGGCCTAGTGAATCAGTTGAGGCCGTGGGCCCTGGCGCGGAACGCCCATCCGGTCAAGAGGAAGCTGCTGGAGAAGACACTGTTCGTATGGAAAAGGTGGAGGAGGCCCCTGCGGAGGAGGAACCCATCCTTGATTTAGACGAAGAGATCAGGCTGGATGAGGGATTGGAGGGCCTCGAAGAAATCATCTCTGGAGAGGAAGAAGAGGCTGCGGAGGAGGAGCCCGTCCTTGATTTAGACGAAGAGATCAAGCTCGATGAGGGCATCGAGGAAATACTCTCTGAAGAGGATACAGGGGAGCTAAAAGAAGAATTGTTGGAAGAGGCCGTTGAGAAAGAGGAAAGGGTAAAGGAGGCGCCCCCTAAAATGCCCCCAGCTGAAGAAGGAGTGGAGGAAGAAGAGAAGGCAATCAAGGAGGAGGCTCCGCCAATCTCAGAAGAAAGGATCGAGGCTGTTGTAGCAAAGGTAGTAAGTGATGTCCTGGAAAAGGTAGCCAGAGAGGTTATACCCGAAGTTGCCGAAAAGATTATCAGGGAGGAGATAGATGTCCTAAAAAAGAGCATCATGCCTGAGGATTAATACATTATCTCTATCTAAGATAAATGGGCACAAGGGCACTAACTGCAAGGGACCGTTGAAGATGTCATTGTGCCCATTTGATTATTCTTGTGTCCATTTGTGATCGGGTAAGGTTGGGAGATTGTATTGAGGGAGTGGAATTTCATGGAAAATAGTGCCTTGGCCAAGACTTACGAACCTAAGGAGGTGGAGCAGAAGTGGTATGATTACTGGGAGAAAAATGATCTCTTTAAGCCGAGTACCAAATCGGATAAATCCCCCTTTTCTATCGTCATTCCCCCGCCAAATATAACCGGAAGCCTGCACATGGGCCATGCCCTCAATAATACCCTCCAGGATATTCTGTGCAGATACAAAAGGATGAAAGGGTATAGTGTCCTGTGGCAACCCGGCACGGACCACGCGGGTATAGCTACCCAGAATGTGGTGGAAAAAGACCTTTCCTCGAGGGGAACTGATCGTCACCAGATTGGTCGGGAACGATTTATTGAATTGGTCTGGGAGTGGCGGGAAAAATTCGGTGGCATGATTATCACTCAGCTGAAAAGGCTGGGAAGTTCCTGTGACTGGAGTCGAGAGAGGTTCACCATGGATGAGGGCCTTTCCAGGGCCGTAAGGGAAGTCTTTGTGCGTCTCTATGATGAAAAGTTGATTTACCGGGGTGATTACATCATTAACTGGTGCCCCAGGTGCGACACAGCACTGGCTGACCTTGAGGTAGAGCATGAAGAGATGGATAGCCACCTCTACTATATCCGTTACCCGTTTGAAAACCGACACGGCTACTTGACGGTGGCCACTACGAGACCTGAAACGCTTCTGGGTGATACAGCAGTGGCTGTGAACCCGGAGGATGAACGTTATAGAGACCTCTCGGGATCTTATGTGCTTTTGCCGGTACTCAATAGGCCTATACCGGTCATCTTTGACAAATATGTGGATAAGGAATTCGGTACCGGTGCCCTGAAAATTACTCCCGCCCACGATCCCAATGATTTTGAAATTGGGAACACACATCAGCTTGAACGAATAAAGGTAATCAATGAAGACGGTCACATGAATGATCAGGCCGGCCCATACCAGGGCATGGACAGGTTTGAGTGCCGGGAAAGGATTCTGGATGATCTGAAGAAGGCCGGCTTGCTAGGGAAGATCGAGCCTTACCGTCATGCCGTAGGACACTGTTACCGTTGTAAGACCATGATCGAACCCCTTCTCTCCAAGCAGTGGTTTGTCAGAGTCGGTCCTCTCGCCGAAAGGGCCATCGCTGCAGTTAAGAACGGTGAAACAAGGATAGTGCCCTCGAATTGGGAAGGAGTCTATTACGAATGGATGAACAATATTAGAGATTGGTGTATATCGAGGCAGATATGGTGGGGCCATAGGATACCCGCGTGGTACTGTCAGGAGTGTGGAGAGGTAATAGTGGCCAAGGAGGAGCCCAGGGTGTGCCCTTGCTGCAAGAGTAACAACCTCCGCCAGGAGCAGGATGTGCTGGATACCTGGTTCAGTTCAGCTCTGTGGCCATTTTCCACACTGGGTTGGCCAGATTCCACTGATGAACTGAAGACCTTCTATCCCACCTCGGTACTCGTAACTGCCTTTGATATCCTTTTTTTCTGGGTGGCAAGGATGATGATGATGGGTATCCACTTCCTTGGAGATGTCCCCTTTCGAGACGTTTATATTCATGCCCTTGTCAAGGATGAGCGGGGCCAGAAGATGAGCAAGAGCAGGGGAAACATAATCGACCCTCTAGAGGTCTTAGACAGGTTCGGTACTGATGCCTTTAGATTTACCCTTGCGGTACTGGCTATCCAGGGAAGAGACATTAGGCTCTCGGAAGAAAGGATAGCAGGATACAAGAACTTTATTAATAAGATATGGAATGCTGCCAGGTTTTGCCTGATGAACCTGAAAGACTGTAAATCACCATCTATAGAGGGCTACAGTCTTACCCTGGCTGACCGTTGGATCATGACCAGGATAGGGGAAGTTGCAGAGGAGGTGACCAGCCATATAGGCGGCTACAGGTTTAATGAGGCAGCCAGTACCTGCTATCAATTCGTCTGGCATGAATTCTGTGACTGGTATCTGGAAATGGCAAAACTGGAGCTCTATAGCAAGGATCAAATGAGAAGGGAGGTGGCCCAGTCCGGGCTGCAGATCGTGTTGAGTGGAGTGGTGAGGCTTCTCCACCCATTTGTCCCCTTTATCACCGAAGAGATCTGGCAAAGGCTCCCCCATACAGAGGGAAGCATCATGGTAGCCCACTTTCCTCAACGTAGCGAATTCATCCATGATGATGAATCCATCGAGGAGACTGATCTCCTTAAAGGGGTGATAGGGGGTATCAGGAATATCAGGGGAGAGATGAACATCCCTCCGAGAAGGGACGTAAGGGTCGTCATCGATGTAAAGGGGTCAAGGGAAAGGGAGATCCTTAAAGATAATCTCCATTATATTACCAGCCTGGCAAAGGCAGAATCTATCGAGATGGTCTATGGCATTGAAAAACCCGACTCCTCTGCTACCTACGTTTTTGGCGATATCCAAGTGCATGTCCTGCTTAAGGGACTGATCAATTACGGAGATGAGAGAAACAGGATATGTAAGGAGATAAGAAAGATAGAACGGGAAATGGATCTATCTCGGAGGAAATTGGCAAACAAGGACTTCCTGAGTCAGGCTCCTCCCCACATAGTAGAGAATGTCAAGGAAAGGGCAGAGCTCCTTGGTGTCAAGTTGGAGAGATTGAATCAGAACCTTGCCATTCTCGAGGAACTCACATGATTATGAGCTCTCTTTCCACCAACGATCTTTCACCTGATCCCCTATAGTACAATCCTTCTCTCGGCCCGCAGCAACTTACCCACCTCCCACGCAGGAGGAAGCAAAACTGACTATCATACGGAAAGATGTGGGAAGTCCTTGACACAGCTGAAAATGTGGCACAGATGAGCCGGCTGGTGCGTATCGATAGAGAAGCAGTGGCCCTTTTGTCCCAGAAGATGCTGAAAGATGGAGTCACAGTGCCTCCCTGGAACTCTCCCTACCACCTGTGTACCAGGAGGGAAGACACGCTCTCTTACCTTCTCGTCTTGGACAGCCTCAACTTTTGCTTCTGGCCAGCATCGGGAATGAACACGTGGGAGATTGAATACCAATCGAGGAGGCTTTCCGGCTATTGGGCCCTGGCGGCCTGTCTTAAGCGGGCAGTTGAGTCCGGCATTCCCATCACCAAGGCAGAGTATTTGGCTGAGCTCTCGTTAGGTAACCTGGAACGGGTCCTTTCCGGGCGAGGGGATTTGCAACTTTTGGTGGATCGTGTGCGGATCCTCAACGAGCTTGGACTCCTTCTGCTTGAGGAGTACGGTGGAGATGCCCACAGGTTGGTGGAGGCCGCTAAAAACTCCGCGGTAAAACTGGTCAGGCTGTTAGCTGAAAAACTGTCGTCGTTCCGGGATGTCGCGGGATACCGGGGTCAGAGGGTCTCTTTCTATAAGAGGGGACAAATATTTGCCGCGGACCTCTACGGGGCATTCGAGGGTAAGAGCTGGGGTAGTTTCAAGGATATCAATAAGCTCACCGCCTTCGCTGATTACAAGCTACCCCAGGCGCTCCGTGAGCTTGGGATCTTGCGTTACACGCCAGCCCTGGCCCGAGCAGTGGATCAAGGGATACCCCTTGAGGCTGGAAGTCATGAGGAGGTTGAGATCAGGGCCAATACCATCTGGGCGGTTGAGCTGATCCGTAAGGAGCTGGAGCTCGCGGGCAGGGTATTGAGGGCGTTCGAGATTGACTGGATCCTGTGGAACATGGGCCAAGATGAAGAGTTCAAGGTAAGACCCTATCATCGGACGGTGACTATTTTTTACTAAAGCCATGACGTTAACTGCGAAGGGAAGGATGAAGATAATTCGGTTGAGAGGCAGCTGTTCGGCTGGTAGCTTTTGAAGGGGCTGGGGTCGCCTTCAGGAAACAACCCCCGCCCATAAGTACGCATAAAGTTATCTTGAGTGTCTATTTATCATATAAATGCTCTCATTTAAGCTTTTAGCAAGAGATGGAGAGTCACGGGCCGGCAAGCTGGTTACCCATCACGGAACCATAGAGACCCCCTCATTCGTCCCTGTCGGTACTCAAGGAACGGTCAGGGCTATATCAGCGGGGGACCTTCGTGAGATTGGAACACAGGTAATTATCATCAATTCCTACCATCTCCACCTCCAACCGGGCGAAGATCTCGTAGAGAGGATGGGAGGGCTCCATCGGTTCATTGGTTGGGAAGGCCCACTGATGACGGACTCTGGCGGCTTTCAGATTTTTAGCCTCGGTGCTGCCAAAGAACATGAGGTGGGGAAAATCGCGCCGATCTTCCCCGAGGAAAAAGACTGTGGTAGGCATTTCAGCTCGAAAAGGGGAAGGTCATTGGTGAGAGTCGATGAGGATGGTGTTGAATTTATATCATATCTAGATGGCTCGAGGCATCGGCTTACCCCTGAGCAGGTCATAGAGATAGAGCGGAAGCTCGGCGCAGATATTATCCTTGTGCTGGATGAGTGCACCTCGCCGTACCACGATTATTATTATACCAGGGCTGCGATGGAGCGGA
>JABXJZ010000448.1 GCA_013375335.1 Desulfobacterales bacterium | reverse complement strand
CAGCCGAACTCCTCGTCGCGGGCCGAAACACTAAATACTAAACCTTTTGGTCATTTGATCATTAGTGCTTTATATTTGTTTAGAGTTTAGAAATTAGGATTTGGAATTTGCTTGTATTCTCTCCTTTACGCAATATTTATATCGTCACATATACCTATCTCATAGACGCACTTATAGACGCAGCCTATTCTCAGAACCGGCAAAAAGCCTTCGGATATTCTCTTGGTGGCGGTAGTAAATAAGCCCGGCGATGATCAGGCTGGCGATCACATACGGTTTCGATTCCGTCAAAATGGCGATGAGGATGGGCATTACCGCCGCCGCCGTTAAGGAACCGAGGGAGATAAATCTCCATTTCAACACCACGCCGAAGAAGATTCCCGCGTCGATTAACACCGCCAAAGGGGCAATACCCAGGTAAACGCCGAGGGCAGTCGCTACCCCTTTTCCCCCTTTGAATTTCAAAAAGACGGGGAAAAGATGTCCCGCGAAGGCGGACAGTGCGATGAGGCCTACCCAGGAGTCGGATCTCATGAGCCATAAGGCGAGAAGGACCGGGATCAACCCCTTAAGACAATCGCCTGCCAGGGTAAGGGCTCCCAATGTTTTCCCCGCCGTCCGAAAAATGTTTGTGGCCCCAATATTGCGGCTCCCCTCATTTCGTGGATCCACATCGGAGAAGGCCATACTCAAAAGCAAGCCGGTGGGGATGGAGCCAGCCAGATAGCCTAAAATGACCAGTCCAATACCCTCAATGTTCATCGGTCTATTACCTCGTATATCTCCCCATCAATTGGCCTTCGGCCAAGATATGTCCCTCCATTGCCTTCAGCAATTCTGCTTTCGTTATTCCGGCCTCAAGATTCATTTCAGTATCTAAGGCATAGAGCTTGAAATAGTACCTATGTGTGCCACCGGGGGGACATGGTCCACCATAGCCGATTTTGTGGAAATCATTGATTCCCTGTATCGCGCCATTTTCGAGCTTCTTCTGAAGTGGTACGCCCTCGGGGAGCTCCTTCATGTCCGAAGGGATGTTAAAGAGAACCCAATGTACCCATGTCCCCATTGGGGCATCCGGATCATCGCATATAAGGGCAAGGCTCTTGGTTCCGTTGGGGACGGAAGTCCATGCCAATGGAGGGGAAATATCGGTACCATCGCATGTATATCGCTTCGGTATCATGCCTCCCTCATCGAAGGCCGTACTTTCCATTTTGATTTCCATTTTTTTCCCTCCTATCGTTTCTGAGTTGGATTGATCATTGATTTGCCAAAGGCAAAGGAAGGTGAATGCAATGAGAAAGTAACACATTTTCCAGAACATCGGTATTGCCCTCCCTTTTTCAAGGATCGTTATTTGATGTCCCTGAAAAACTCGCTCTTCGATGCTCAGAAAGATTTGCGCATAGGAGAGAATACAAGCAAATTCAAAATACTAATTTCTAAACTCTAAACAAATACAAAGCACTAATGATCAAATGACCAAAACGTTTAGGATTTAGATATTTGTATTTAGAATTTGGAGCGAAACGACTTTAGGATTTAGTGCTTCGGATTCAGGATTTAATCCCCGCTTGAATTATACACA
>JABXJZ010000124.1 GCA_013375335.1 Desulfobacterales bacterium | reverse complement strand
ACCCTTTGAAGTGAGAGACACGCTGTCGGACACAAGGACTTCCTGGATGACTCGACTGCCCAGATCGGAGAATTTGGCCTTAACCACAGGACCGAATTTGTCTTCAATTCTTCCCTGATACACCTCACTGCCGGTGATCACAAGGCCAACCTTAAAGCGCCGAAAGGGTTTTACTTCAATGACCGGGGCATTCTTCCGGCATATGGCTTCCACCTTCTGGATCTTTTCTTCTTCGATAACCAAGGGAACAATACGCGTCCCAGCGACAGTCCGCTTTGGGGTTACCTGTTGGTTTGTATGCAATGTCCCAAATGCCATTTCCTCTATCGAGTTTATCTGATAGAGCGCATCCACATTGACCTTCAGGAGCCCCCTGTAGGCAGCCACCATATTCACCCTGCCCTCGACGGGTTCCGTAAGCTCAATTCCCCGGCCCGCCGCAGCCCGGGCAATCCGCTCCGCTGCATCATTCTCATGGAGAAAACCTTCTTTTAGGTCCAAGACATATACATGCTCCTTACCGATTTTCAACAACTCGGGGACGTCATCTGGCTGAACAATATGGCCTTTCTTGAAGGCCCTCCCCTTGAATTTTCCGGGAACAATGCGTGTGACATCATGGCCTAGCACCATCCCCACGGCTTCCTGAACCGGTACCACTCTCATAGAGACCCCTTCACCCCAAGATGTGTCCTCAACAGCGCACTCCTTGTCGCCGCATCGCCGGGCTTCACCTCAGGCAAAAAACGCTTATTTCATAATTCGCATAAAAAGTCAATAACATCTCACCTACACCGCAGGTGCAGGCTGACGTTGCTACGCGTGAACCCGGTCCCTGATTTCGGATGCAATAACGAGTGGATAATTTGATGGCAAGGAGAGGGACGGATGTGTTGCAGGAGGCCTTCTCCTTGCCTTGGCGCGGCCATCGCCAAACTGGGAGACGTCTAAAGCAGCCGGACGTTATAGATCATTCGACATAATTGATACAGTCGATGGCAACCCATGGCACATCCCCCCTAGGTGACATTATGTGTGGCAGATTTCCTGGAACGAAACAGACCAGGCCTTCCCTTATTGGTATCTCCCCGTCTTCCAGAAGAAGTACTCCCCGACCGCAGATAGTAAAGGAGTGGTGTTCCCAGGGATGGGTGTGCAAGGGAGGATCTGGCCTATCACCAGGCAGGAGTACGTGATAACGCAGAGTCAATGATATCCCGTCCTCCTTTTTGAAAAAAGGGATTGAAATAAAATGTGGCGGGACCTTGGGCACGCCCGGGGCGCTCCACTGCCGTTTCAGCTTATGATAATCCACCACCCTGGCGCCTCCAGTGCGAGCGGCAGGGGTACCGGGTTTTCCCGGGTGAGCATAGGCGGTCTTACTTAGTTGAGTAAGCCCCACGGCGCCCATGGATAATCCGCAGTATTTAACAAACTCCCTTCTGTTTATATCGCTATCCATCGTTTTTCCCTCCTTCGGTTCACTGACCCTTTGGTCTGAAAATAAGTTAAACGGTGGGTTTAGCCTCATGAGATGATACTGCGTACGCCCCTAACAGAACGAGATCAGTTCTATTAGGAGCAACGCAGGCACATTTTGAGGGGTTTCTCCATGGGGTAACCTCTAAATATAGAGGCTAACTGATTGAAGAAAAGATCTTGGACTAAGAGAATAGCAAAGACATCAGGAAGTCAAGAAAAATCGACTTCTCTTTATAGATTTCTTGGAGATCTATGTTCGGTAGGTTTGTCTAAGCATCTCAAAGGGAAACGCAACATATTGTGGGTTCTCGCTATATGATGTAGTCCCCATTTACACCGGACACCCCTAGTGCTAGAAATAAGTTGTAGTAACAGGAGTAGAGCTATGACTACAACCAGGGACAAGATGGGTATGAGTCCGGTGGAAGTCATTACCTCTGTATCCCGGGGACGTCATTGGAGCCTCAAAGAGAAGAGGGCCATGGCTGAAGAGGCGGAGCTGCCGGGAAACAGTGTCTCAGCCGTAGCAAGAAAATACGGCGTCCATCCGAACCAGCTATTTCGTTGGCGAAGGCTGGTGCATGAGGGGGCGCTTTCTGCGGTAAAGGCCAATGAAGAGGTGGTTCCTGCATCGGAGGTAAAGGCCCTCAGGGCAAGGATCAGGGAGTTAGAACGTCAGTGTCACCCATCCGCTTTTAAGCATGTCCGCTAAGTGACTGCCCACATAGTATACGTTTATCCCAAGCGCCTCCAGTTTGTCGGAGACCCCATACATGTCGGCGCACGCCTTGCAAGCGATCAACTCAACACCTACGTCCTTCATTTTCTCGACATACTGTTGAATTTCCGTATCCTCGGCTAACAGTTTCGCAGAAGGCCCCCATATGAGGAATCGAACCTCGTTCCACCAGCCCCTCTCTTTTGAATAATATGTTAGAATGTAAACCGTCTTGAGAAAGACCTCCCTATCTCCGCTCGTCCAGAACACCAGGAGCTTGGAAGGCTCTACCGACGTTTCGCTCGCCTCAGCAGGACCAGGTATGAACTGAGGGCTGCAGAGGAAAAACAACATCAGAAAAGCACCTATCACACCTCGATAAAGCTTCCTCTTCTCGCTAAGGACCATAGCACACACCTCCTTCCCTGGGCAGGTTTCTCGTGAAACTAGGCCTGGGCATTGAGAATTAATTACAAGAGCCTATATTACATGCGGGATGATTTAGGCCAAGGGAATTCCTGTTCTTGCTTCAGATGATACAATGAATGTTAGAGAGATTTAAAAGTCAAGGAAAATCGGCCGTCAAATCGACTCAATAGTTGTGGCTTTGGCCTAGTTATGAGGTGGTCCCATTTTGCACATTTTGTCGTCGCCTGCTGTGCCCGAGGTGTGCGGACTACTTGCCACAGCTGAAAATGTCTACCAGTCTGATTCCATTTCAGTATTGTTCTCGTATACTGAAAAACCTCGGGCTTTCGTTTCTCCAGAGGCAGTAAGCTATGGTCTCGCGCTGTGCACGGAATATACAACATATGGACATCCCGAGGAAAAAAGTAGTGCCATCTCTTGGCCCTAACCTATACCATATTTGAATCCCAAATAAACGGATCGATTAGTGGTGAGCGATCACATATTTCATCTTCAAATATTCGTCGCTGCGGTGGTTAAGACCGAAGGCCTTGATTTCTAAACAGTATGGATCGCACTAACGGCCCGGCTAACAGTCACAATAAGAGGCCGGCCGAATACAAGCGAAGCGCCGCAGTAGATCGGTCATGCTCCATTGTGTTGTTAGCCGTGATTTCCATAGTATTTTGTTATTCTGTTTACTCTATTTCTAGATACACTTTCTGGTATGTCCACTCTGAGTTCCTCGATCCATAGGAGCGGCCTATCTATTGAAACCTCGGTAAGATCCCGAGTACTCATATCCTTGGCTACTTAGTGTCGGGGCATAATTCGATGACGGTCAGTTCCGGTGGGGCCAGGAAACGGATCGGTGGCCCCCATGTCCCGGTGCCGCGACTTACATAGAGCCATGTCTCTTCGGCAACACGCGACAAACCAGTCTTAGCGTTGTATACCAATTTGGTTAACAAAGTGAACGGGAAGATTTGACCCCCGTGCGTATGTCCCGATAACTGCAGATCGAACCATTGTAGAGATGCCGGATCCACAACTGGTTGATGTTTCAAAAGCACCGTAAATTCCCCTTTAGGATATCGCTGCAGAACAAGCCTTTCCGCTGGCGTGTCAATCTTGATCCTGTGTGATACCGCCGGGTCATCCACCCCCACAATATTGATGACGTCGTTCACTTTGACCCCGTCATACGAAAGCATGGTAAAACCAGCCCGTTGTGTAAACGCAAGTGCCTGATCAATACCGGCGAATGCTTCATGGTTTCCTGTCACTGCAAACTTGCCGAATCTCGGCTTCAGTTCGTGCAATAGATCTGCGAATATGTCCAGATGGTCCAGTTGCATATCGACCAGATCACCAGTTGAAACTATGATATCAGGTCCGACGGACCTTATTGCTTCGATGAGGCGCCGTAATCGGGTCTCGTCACTCAGCAATCCCAAGTGCAGGTCGGAGATTTGCAGGATGCGAAAGGGATCGGACGACCTGCCCAGCTTTGATGTCGAGATATGTATCCATTCAACATTAATATGCCTTGCTGCGAAAAAACCGTAACCGGCCGCCACCAAAGTCAGGAAAACCGCCACAATGACCGAAGAATAGGGCGAAAGTAGCATGAGGGCGGAAGACTCAACACGCAACACCCTGCCTACTACACTCGTAAGGAGGTAATAGAGATCTAGCACGAGAGAGAATGAGAAAAACAAAAAGGCAAATCCCATCCAGGTGTAGCTCACCCAGGCCAAGGGCGCAGCTAGTGCAGTAAGGCCGGCATTGGTTAATAACGCGACCAAAACCGGGGCTATGACCAGAATACAGAGGACAGTAACAACCAGCCAGTGTTCGAGAGGCACTACTGTGATGATCTTTTTATAAACATAGCAGTGCAGCCCTCCATAAAGGGCGAGAAAGACACCGACTATAACTATAATAGGTAGCATTCCTGGCTTCATTAGAACTAACGATTAAACGAATACTCGTCTGAAGGGATTTCCGGACTCACTTTCACCCTAGTGCATTTCTTATTCAAGCGGCTAAGCGGCTGCGGCTAAGCCGCTCTTCACTCTAACTATGGATTTTCTTCAGAAGCCAAGCCATGTTCTTTCCAAGGGTCTGCATGGTTTGGATTCCTTCTCCATCTTCTTTCACTTGACCAGGCTCACGTCCAATACCCACATTCCAATAACTGGAGCCGGCAACAATCATTTGGCCATGGAGGAATAGGTGATTGAGTGTATCGAAGGTGCGGACAGCCCCCGCACGCCTCACAGCTACTACTGCGGCACCTACCTTCCGTTTGAGAAGCCCCCCATTGGCAACAGATACCATGCCGCACCGTTCAATGAGCGCCTTGATGCCGGCTGTTACATCGGTAAAATACACAGGGGAGCCAAGCACAATGCCATCAGCGTTGATCATCTTGGCTAGATACTCATTGAGATTATCTGCGGTTACGGCACATTTCTGGTCCTTGTTCTCGAAACATTTGTAGCACGCGAGGCACCCTTGGGGAGCCCTGCCTGCTAACTGGATAAGTTCAGTTTCAATGCCCTGCTTTGAGAGCTCATTAAGGACCGTGTTGAGAAGCAGGGCAGTGTTACCGTCTTTTCGGCCACTACCATTGAAGGCGATCACTCTC
>JABXJZ010000123.1 GCA_013375335.1 Desulfobacterales bacterium | reverse complement strand
AATGAAAAAAAAGATACCCATACCCACAAATGAGCCAAAGAATCAATATGTTAGGTTTTACTATGACGTAGCGCTGCCTTGCTCCATGACTTCCGCCCTACCCACGGAAGGCAACCATTCCCGCATCCACGATTGCAGAGCCCCCATCCACAACCAGGACAGCTCCCGTCATGAACGAGGCATCGTCACTTGCAAGGAAGGTACAGACGCCAGCAATCTCACGGGGATCGGCAACACGGCCCTGAGGCACCCCTTTTACAACTCTTGCGAAAGCTCCTTCTCGATCAGTCCCGATCATCCCGGCAAGCTGATCCATATCGTGCTCGCTCATGGGTGTTCGCACCCAGCCAGGACAAATAACGTTGGATCGGATACTAAACTGAGCATAGTCCAGCGCGGCCTGCTGCGAAAGCATGATCAGACCTGCCTTGGAAGCAGAGTAGGCAGCCATTTCCGGTGGACACCGCAAGCCGGCGACAGAGGCAATATTGATGACGGCCCCGCCGCCTCCCCGGATCATTTGCGGAATCGACGCCCGCATCGTGAGAAAAGCACCCGTCAGGTTCACTTCGATCGTTTCACGCCAGATGGCCGGGTCAAGGCTGGCCACAGCACCCTTTGTCGTGATGCCTGCGTTGTTGATGAGGATGTCGAGGTGCCCCTCCCAATCGATTACGGTAGAAACCATCCGATCCACGTCTCTGGGGTCTGTCACGTCCCCCGCACAAGCCATACCGGAGCCGGCAGGAAGCCCTTTGAGAACTGCGTTGATCTTCTCAGGCCGGCGTCCCGTGATGCAGACTTTAGCTCCTTCCACAACAAAGCGCTGCGCGATTGCAGCCCCGATTCCTGTCCCGCCACCCGTGATCAGGGCAACTCTTCCCTGCAACTTCATCTTCTTCTCCTCTCTTTACAAAGGTAGTGCACCAAAGTGGTCAAGATTCGAAACAAAGAACCCATCGTGAAGTTGATGATTTCCCCCCTCTGTGAAAGGTAAAAAAAGAACTGGCCTTTAAGTGATTTGAATATAGGAAAAGCGGAGTTGTATGTCGACCAAAAAGACCTCAAGAAGAGGTTCCGAAGACGCCGAAGAAGCAATCAGCCAGACCAACCCTTTTTCGTGGGGTGAGAGGCGTATGTTATGACTTGTTCGAGCGGACTCGTCCCTGCCTTATAGATGCACCTGAGAGATTTTTCCTCGAGGGTTACTGGGCGAATCTTGACGATAATCGTTACCGCTCCCAGGCGGTTATAGGAACAATAAGGCCACCTGACGGAAATATGGCAATCCTGGCATCGGGGTAAGATTTCTCAAGCAACTTTAACCCTTCCTCAACGGAGGACGAATACTCCAAACCCATGGTCCGGGCTTCGTCCGCCGAAATGACCGGCGACACGAGTATTGTCCGTATTTTTGGTCTCGTAAACACAGTGGACATGGCCATATTAAAATCTATCGACTTGTCTGGCAACAAGGCCATCCCTTTTGACAAGGCGTCCTTTACATATGCAGTGGAATTGTTATGGGACTTCTCGTGTACCACATTAAAGGAGTTAAGGAATTCCGCATGTATCGGCGCTACGACGGGCGCTATAAGCAGGATGGCTCCCGCATCTTTCGTCACCATATCAGGGGCGCTCAACCCTTTAAAGATCTGGTGACCATGGGTATGAGGAAAGGTTGAAGTAATCGTCACCTCAACTTTCTCCTCAAATCTGTGCCCGAGCTTCTCAAGACATACCTCCACTGCCTCCCCAAAGGCCATCTCCAGACTACCACCTATTATGCGTACGACCTGTCCCTTCTGGTTGTAAACACAGTTTATCGAAAAATCGAGCCCCACTGCCCGAGCGACTTTGAAAATGCCTTCATGGAAGGGATTCCCCTTAGCAGCCCCTGCCACGGATCGCGGATGAATCACATGCTTCATGTGGTGGTCCCGGGTGGTCTCAAAATCGCACACTCCGGGCATTACAATCTTGGGGCCACCCCCATAACCCGCCATAGGGTGAGGTAAAGCGGAACTGATCCCCACTTTCGCGTCTGCCCGAGCCACCTCCGGATTGATTCTCACCACTCTTTCATCACCTGGTATTTCAATGGGCACGAGATCGCTCTGCCAGGCGTTGTGCTGGACTACTTTGTAGTTTGATACCACACCGCTGCCCAGCCGCGCTTCAAGCGCTTTCCTCTTCATGGCCTCATGGGTTCCAAGGGCCACAACGATGGTGATATTTTCCCTTGAGAAATCCTTGTTCGCCAAACCGGAGAGCAGGACTTCAAGGATCTCTGCCACCGGTGTTGGACGCGTCCCGTCGTCGACGATGATGGCAACGCTCTTCGCCCCTGATAGCAGATCTTGAAAGGGGGGTGTTCCTGTTGGCCTTGAGAGGGCCTCAAGGGTCATCTGTTCAACCGAAGGCGTCGGTGTTCCTTCTTCGGTTTCCACAAAATGTAACGGCACCCATTCCGGTGGCAGTGAGAAATATTTCTTTTTGCCCTGGCTGAGATATAAATAATAATCCTGTCCCATAATTAGTCCAGATGCGAATAATGTTCACTCTCTATCGACCTACCATACAATTTCTGCATCCCTTCCGTACACTTCACTTACGCCTATATTCAAACGCTGAGCTATTTTCTAAATGATCTCTGAGGAAACAGACCTGGATTTGCGTTGCTCAGCTTTGAGTATTTCAAGAAGCTTTTTGCGATCATTGCCCTCAGAGCCTTTTTGCCTTTACAGGACTATAGTGCCCAGTTGCCGAATGTACACTTCCGACCATCAATCTCAGCGACCTAGGAGCGCTTTAGGCTAGCCTCGCCCAAAGCGTTAGCTCCAATGATGGCCCCTAAAATCAGCTCAGGATTGATTTCAAAATAGCAATTGTGTGTTGTAAGTCCTTCCATGCAGGCAACTTCTGCTGCCTTCATGAGGTTCTCCGGCGATGCATCCGAAACACCCAGTTGTCTCAAGGTAACAGGCAGTCCCACGGCTTTACAAAAATCGATCACTCTGTCGATCTCCCCTCTCGAATAATTTTCCATAACAAGCTGCGCAATGGTTCCAAACGCAACCAACTCTCCGTGCAAAGCTCCTTCCGTTCCCCCTAAAGCATGCACGCCTTCATGAATTCCGTGGGCGGCAGCCAACCCAGAACTTTCAAAACCTAACCCGCTCAACAGGACGTTGGCTTCGATGACCTTTTCAACAGCTGGGGTTACGGCGTTTTGGTCAACAGCCAGTTTTGCGCTGACCCCGTATTCCATGAGCGTATCATAACAAAGTCTTGCGAGGTTGAGGGCCGCAGCGGTTGTTACACCGCCAGGAAGGTTCTTTGCGCTTGACTTCGTGCAGGTAAATGCCTCAAACCACGTTGCAAGGGCATCCCCCATGCCTGCAACAAAATACCTTGTCGGTGCCTCGGCGATAACCTTTGAGTCCACCAAAACAACATCTGGATTTCTTTTGAGTATCAAGAACCGATCAAGCATATGGTTCTCCTTATATTGAACGCACAGGGCACTACAAGGTGCATCATTTGATGCCACAGTCGGGATTATGACAAGCGCTGAACCCAATCCATGGGATACGGCCTTTGCTGTGTCGATTGCCCTCCCACCACCGACTCCTGCAACCACATCTGCTAGAAACCTGCGCGCTTTTTCTAAGAGCCGAGCTGCGCTAGCCCGGGTACATTCTCCTGAAAACGCCTCAAACTGGTACTCCATCGAATTCTCATTAAGGCTTGCCGAAACTTGATCCTTTACAGTAGACAACGCTGTAGGGCCACCGATGAAGAAAACCCTTGATCCTAAGTGAACGATATATGTACCTGTCTCCTTGAGAACCCGAGGGCCCTGTATGTATCGGTTTGGCGCAATCATGATCTTAACCATAGTTAATCCCTCTTTCTTCCAGTTATGTTTGAGGGCGAGAAAAATCACTCCTCAGAGTAGTAAGCCCGTTTAACGATCCCGTTGGTCCGTAATTCCTCCATTTCACCTTGCATGGCACCAACCTTCATAACGTACCCTTCCCTCTCACCCGAAAAACCGAGGGAACATCATGTCTAGGGGTGATTTTCTGATGAAGAAAAACTTGTCTATTTTCGGGGTTACACTCTATGAAATTACTATTACCGTATCAAGGTTATTTTCGTTTGGGGTAACGTCAAGAGTTTGGAGTGAACCCCATTGGGCAGGTCCGTCTTCATACCTCCCTGAATCTTCGTTCAATGGCGTTGGTTGTTCTTATCTGCGACCATTCGGCGGCTCTTTCTCAAAAGGGTCTTTCTAGTTCTGTGCGTTTTCAACCAAGATGAAGTAACCAGCGAAGGTGTCAGGGCCGGGGTGGACAGAGTGGAGCTCCCGGCCGTGATCGTTTTTCTCGTTATGGTTGTTGCAAGCTCTTTGTCTTGAGCACCATCTCGGCGGTGACACTGCGCTTGTGATCGAACATGGCGTAGGCGAGGGCCTGCTCGACGACGGCGCCGATCAGAAACGATTCTTCGTATTCCCAGATCGTCTCGAATCTGTTAAGGTAAGGGAGCTGAATTCTTCGGCTCCCAAGAACCTTCCGGCTTGCGCCCTTGTAGGGCTTGGTTGTTTTTCCACAGTTGAAAAGATAGCTGATCAGATCCTAGAGACAACCTATGCCAGTAGAATTATGGACTACTTTAAACTACTTTTCTGTTTGTCAATGGAGATACTTTCAGTAAGAATTCCACGGGAAAAGGTCTCTCAACTACTTAAAATAATTGATCATTTAATAGAGACCAAGTGGAAAATATCACCAAAAGATTGTCTGCGAAACTTCAGAAAGAACTTGGGAATCTTCACTGTAAAAGGAGGAGTTAATGAACATTTCAAACATATTTGTTCAGGGGGCCACCTATTACCCCCAAAAAAAGGCGTTGATATACGGTGATAAGAGTTATACCTACGAAGAGTTTAACACCGTAATTGACCAGGTGGCTCTCTATTTAAGGGAGCTTGGGGTTACTCGGGGCCACAGATTGAGCCTGTACCTCCATAACTGTCCTGAATGGCTTATGTTTTATTACGGTGCTGCCAGGCTCGGTGCGACCTCGGTTTGCATTGCTTCCGCCTATAAAAGGGAAGAAATGACAGGGCTGATAAATGATTCTCTCTCATCCTTAGTTGTAACGTGTGAAGAACTTCTTCCTCAATTCCCTGAGCGGAAAGAGATACCCCATGTTAAGGATATCGTCGTCGTGGAGAGAGACGAAACCCTGTCATCATTTATTGGGAAAAAGAAGGTGA
>JABXJZ010000122.1 GCA_013375335.1 Desulfobacterales bacterium | reverse complement strand
CCCATCGGGATGTCTGATAAGAGTTTTATCTCTTCAACGCGGCCATGAACCTCCGCAGAGATTTGAGCACCTGCATTGAGCGGCTCGAGGGCTGTGGCAACATTATCCTTTTCATTGATCACGATTACCTGTGCTTTACCCCCCATTGTAATCTACTCCTGGGTTGAATCCTGTGATAATCCTTACCGCTCCCAGGCGGCTATGGGAACAATAAGGCCACCTGACGGAAATATGGCAACCTTAGCCTCTGGGTAAGCCTTCTCAAGCGACCTCAACCCTTCCTCAATGGAGGATACATACTCCAAACCCATGGTCCGGGCTTCGTCCCTCGAGATGGTCGGTGACACAAGTATTGTCCGTATTTTTGGCCTCAGGAACACGGTGGACATCGCCATATTAAAATCTATCGACTTGTCCGGTAAAAAGGCCATCCCCTTTGATAAAGCATCCTTTACATATGCGGCGGAATTGTTATGGGACTTCTCCTTTACCACTTGAAACGAGTTGAGGAATTCGGCAGGTATCGGTGCCACGATAGGCGCTACAAGCAGGATGGCCCCCTTATCTTTGGTGACAATATCGGGAGCGCTCAATCCTTTGAAGAGTTGGTGACCATGGGTATGAGGGTAGGTTGAGGTAATCGTAACATCAATCTTCTCCTCAAATTTGTGGCCAAGCCTCTCAAAACATACCTCCACTGCCTCTTCAAAGGCCATCTCCAGGCTGCCACCTATTATGCGTATGACCTGTCCCTTCTGGTTGTAAACACAGTTTATCGAAAAATCGAGCCCGATTGCTCGAGCGGCTCTCATACAGCCCTCATGGAAGGGATTCCCTTTTGTAACCCCTGCCATGGATCGAGGATGGATCACATACTTCACGTGGTGGTCCCGGATGGTCTCAAAATCGCACACCCCGGGCATGACAATCTTGGGGCCGCCACCATAACCCGCCATGGGGTGTGGCAAAATGGAGCTGACCCCCACTCTCAGGTCTGCCTGAGCCACCTCCGGACTGATTTTTACCGACCGTTCTTCGCCAGGTATTCGAATGGGCACAAGATCGTTCTGCCAGGCGTTGTGCTGGATTACTTTGTAGTTTGATACCACACCGCTGCCCAACCGTGCTTCAAGCTCTTCCCTCTTCATGGCCTCATGGGTTCCAAGGGCCACAACAATGCCAATATTTTCGCGTGAGAAACCGTTATCCACGAGACGAGAGAGCAGGACTCCCAGGATCTCTGCCACCGGTGTTGGACGCGTCCCGTCGTCGACTATGATGGCAACGCTCCTCGCCCCTGATAGCAGATCTTGAAAGGGGTGTGTTCCTGTTGGCCTTGAGAGGGCCTCAAGGGTCATCTTTTCAATCGAAGCTGTCGGTGTTCCTTCTTCGGCTTCCACAAAATGTAACGGCACCCATGCTGCCGGCAGTGAGAAATACTCCTTTTTCCCCTGGCCGAGATATAAATAATAATTGTGTTCCATAATCACTCCAGACGCGAATAATGTTCACCTTCCATACTCTAACATACAATATCTGCATCCGTCCAGAACAAGGCCTTATGGATAGAAAGGAATAATAAGGTTGCCATCCCGTACACCTCACTTACACCTATATTCAAACTTTGATCTATTGCTGGAATGACCTCGGGGGAAACAAACCTGGATTTGCTTTGCTCAGCTTTGAGGATTTCAAGAAGCTTTTTGCGATTATTGCCCTCAGAGCCCTTTTGCCTTTACAGGACTAGAGTGCCCGCTTGTCGAATGCGCGCTTCCGACCATCAATTTTAATGACCTAGGAGCCCTTCAGGCTGGCCTCGCCCAAGGCGTTAGCTCCAATGATGGCCCCTAAAACCAACTCAGGATTGATTGCAAAATAGGAATTGTTTGTTGTCAGTCCTTCCATGCAGGCAACTTCTGCTGCCTTCATGAGGTTCCTCGGCGATGCGTCCGATACACCCAGTTGTCTTAAGGTAACAGGCAGCCCTACAGCATTACAGAAATCAATCACGCTGTCGATCTCTTCTCTCGAATAGTTTTCCATAACAAGCTGCGCAATGGTTCCATAGGCAACCATCTCTCCGTGCAAAGCCCCTTCTGTTCCCTCTAAAGCGATCACGCCTTCATGAATACCATGGGCGGCAGCCAACCCAGAACTTTCAAAACCTAACCCGCTCAACAGAATGTTGGCTTCGATGACCTTTTCAACAGCCGGGGTTACAGCGTTTTGGTCAACAGACAGTTTTGCGCTGACTCCATATTCCATGAGCGTATCATAACAGAGTCTTGCGAGGTTGAGGGCCGCAGCGGTTGTTACACCGCCGGGAAGATTCTTTGCGCCTGACTTCGTGCATGTAAATGCCTCAAACCAGGTCGCAAGGGCATCACCCATGCCCGCAACAAAATACCTTGTCGGCGCCTCGGCGATAACCTGTGAGTCCACCAAAACAACATCCGGATTTTTCTTCAGTATCAAGAACCGATCAAACATATGGTTTTCCGTATGTTGAACGGACAGGGCACTGCAAGGCGCATCATTTGATGCCACGGTCGGGATTATGACAAGCGCCGAACCCAATTCATGGGATACGGCCTTTGCCGTATCGATTGCCCTGCCACCACCGACTCCTGCAACCACATCTGCTCCAAACGTGCGCGCCTTTTTTGAAAGCTGAGCTGCGCTAGCCCGGGTACATTCTCCTGAAAAGGCCTCAAACTGATACTCCATCGAATGCTCTTTAAGGCTTGCCGAAACTTGTTTCTGTACAATGGACAATGCTGTAAGGCCACCAATGAAGAAACCCTTTGAACCTAAGTGAACGATATATTTACCTGTCTCCTTGAGAACCCGAGGGCCCTGTATATATCGGTTTGGCGAAATCATTATCTTAATCATGATTCTTCTCCATTCTTGGCTACATGTTTACTCCACTTCTTGATGTAAATAAAGAATCTTTCAGTGATTTTAAACCTCAATTTACATATTTATCAAGTCCCAAATGATGATGCAATTGAAGAAACTTCTTTCTCCCCATCTTTAGCAGTAGAGAAAGATAGGTAAATCCTTCATAGGGAAGGGCATAGCGCTCCAAACCCGGCTCCGTGCATCGTTTGCATTCAGGGTATCTACCGATTTTTCGACGAATTTGAGATGCCTTTTCAGAGAAAAAAAGATCCCTTATAGAGATCTCTTTAATATTGCCGAGCCCGACATCTATGAGAGGGCATAAGTATACCTCCCCGGTACTTCGTACAAAGAAGTAGTTAAAACCGCATGAACAGGGTTTCCTCATTGTTCCTGTTTTTAGATATTGAACCAGTCTATTCCCATGAAAACTCCATCTAAAACGTTGGCTTTCGTAAAAACGAATCATTTTTCCCATATGTTCTCGAGTGAAAGCCAAATCATTCGCATGGTCATAATTCAAATAGCGAGCCTTAGTAATGATACAGGGTGATATGATGGTAAACAAATCATTTGAATCGGCATATTGGGCAATATCTTCCAACTCCCCCACGTTGATAGGTAAGATGGTTGTTTTTAATCCAATGATAAGATTGGGAAATTTCTCTCTTAGCCTTTTCAGTCCTTCGATGGTCTCATTGACCCTTAACCAGGCATCTTTATAGTTTCTTATCCTTTCATGTATTGCTCCAATAGCATCCATTGCGCAAACCATAACTAAATCAATATGCTTATCCCCCAACCTTTGCAGAATTTTTTCAGTATATTCCAATACACGACGGGGCAAAAAACCGTTAGTGGTAACGGCAATGGATTTAAGGGCCTTCAGATTACTCTGTTTCAATTCACAAATGCCTGTAAAAAGATCCAATAGATCCTTTCTGACAAAAGGCTCGCCTCCAGTTACGTCCAATTCCCTGAGGTCAGAAAAAAGGTCAGATGAAAGGAGACGGATCCAATCATCTATTGAGAGGTCTGGCACTTCACGGGGAATCTTCCAGATATTACACATGATGCATTTCGCAATGCAATGATGCGTGATTTCAATACTAACGGCCTGGGCTCTTCCCGGTTTTCCCGTCCATTTCAGATATTGAAAACGAAGGCCATTTTTAATAAGCTGACCGGCTAATTTAAGTGTTGAATCCCTCATCTTATTACTTTATGAAAGGGCTTTCTTACAATCTGCGGGTTTACTGGGCTGAAAAAAAGGCTTTTGAGGCAACCCCACCACACACCCAATTGATAAGAGACTTGATCCAAAGTAAAATATAAAAGGAATAAAAGGGGATTTAAGCGCGGTTTTTTAATGAAATACTCCCCGATGCCTGTCAGGAGATGCATACATAAAATGATCGCCGACACCATGGGTGCCAATATGAAGATTAAGGCCGCCCAAAAAAGATAATAGCGAGAGACAAAGGCGCAGCAATGGTAAAAAAAGACGAGATAGCCTCGAAAGGTCGCTAGGAGGAGGAGGGGAAATTGTATCGGGATATTCTTTTGGCGTATCCTGGCAAACTTGATCAGAGAATCCGTCAAAAGGATGACTCCGCACAAAGCCAATAATGGGTTCCACCCGGAGGCAATCGATAAAAGGACCAGACCCCAAAAGATAGAATCCGGTGGTGAAAAAAGGAATTGTTTGATTCTCTTGGCATGGAATTTCTGTAACAGAGGCTCTGATGTCCCGTAATCAAATCGCCGGGAGCAAAAATGTCTCACTGTATTTCGGTGTTTATGATATACCATGCCAACCGGCCTATATTCAACATGGTGCCCTTTATCCTGCAGCCTCCAGCAAAAGTCCACGTCTTCTCCAACATACATATCTTCTTTAAAACCTCCCAACTGTAAAAAGATAGCCCTTCGTACAAAAAGGTTGCAGGAGGGGAGATAGAAAAAATGATTTTCCTCCCGGGAGCTCTTGGGCCAAGAACCCATATTCAGAGAAGACTTCACCCTCTCATAACGGTCCAGGCCTTTTTTATTAATGTAAGAGTCAACCGTACCTCCCAATGCGCCGTTAGACGGATTACTGAAGGCCGGGATAAGTTCTTTCAGCCATAAAGGGTCTGCAACGCAATCCGAATCCAAAAAAGCCAGGATTTCACCTTTAGCCCTTTGGGCCGCCAGATTCCGGCAAAAAGAGGCCTGTCCGTGTTCTTTGAGTTGAATGAGATGAACCGGAAACGTGGAGACCACATCAGGGGTGTTGTCATTGGAGGCGTCGTCAACCACTATGACTTCCATCTTCTCCGCCGGGTAATCAAGCCGGCTCAAGGATTGAAGGCAAGCAGCGATTTCTTCCGGCCTGTTCCTCACAGGG
>JABXJZ010000447.1 GCA_013375335.1 Desulfobacterales bacterium | reverse complement strand
GGGGTTTGCGAGGCGGGCGGCAAATCGAATGATATTCATGGATGATGGCGTCATCGTGGAAAGCGGAAAACCCGAGGAGTTGATTGAAATCCCTCGCCAGGAGAGGACTAAGCGATTCATGCAGGAGATAGGTGACAGGTGATTTATCTCCAGGACTATTCAGTTAGATAAGGACAACGAGGGGGTTAGAAGTGAAGGCCTTATCTCAATCCTGTGTCACCCTTCCGCCTCACGGAGTCAGGGAGATCATGGTGCGCTCTGCGGGGATTCCGGATGCTATTCACCTTGAAGTGGGGGAACCAAATGTTGATACCCCGCCTCATATTCGACAAGCTGCCGTGGAGGCAATCCATGGCGGATATACGCGCTACACACATAATCTCGGACTATTGTCCCTGCGTGAGGCAATCGTCAGATTCCTCAACAGAAGATATGGCGTCGACCTGGAGGTCGGCCAGATTGTCGTGACCTCTGGTGCAGTTACCGCACTTGCCCTGAGTTTGATAGTCCTCGTAGAACCAGGTGAAGAGGTGCTCATTCCAGACCCATCGTGGCCTGATTATGAACAAAAGGTCCTGATCCAAGGGGCCATTCCCCGAAGATATGAGTTGAAACCCGAATACGAGTTCCTTCCCGTCATATCCGAACTAGAGAGACTCGTTACCCGGAAAACGAAGGCAATCCTGATTAACTCCCCTGGGAACCCGACAGGAGCAGTGTTCGATGAGGGCAAGATCAAGGAGATTTTGGCCTTTGCCTCAGGACATGATCTCTATGTTATCTCAGATGAAGTATACGACCTCATCGTATTTGAGGGGAAGCACCTCTGTCCCATGTCTTATGATGATGAGGGAAGGGTCGTCAGTATCTTCGGTGTCTCAAAGAACTATGCAATGACGGGATGGCGTATAGGGTATGCAGTTACACCACTGCGTATTGCAAAAGTGATGGAAAAGGCAATCGAACCACTCATATCCTGTGCCTCCGCAATTTCACAGAAGGCAGCTGAAGCGGCGTATAGCGGACCACAGGATTTCGTCGAAGAGATGTGTAAGATCTATAAGGATCGGAGGGACAGGGTCTTTGACATATTCACCAATGCAAAAGTAAAGGCCTTTAAACCAAAGGGCACCTTCTACATGTTAGTAGATCTCTCTGAAGCAGGACTGCCTCCGGGAGAAATAGCACTGAGACTGCTTGAGGAAGAGGGAGTAGCTGTGGCACCAGGGAATACCTTTGGTCCGTCATGCCAGAGGATGATACGTATTTCCCTCGCCACCGAGGATGCTGACTTGATTGAGGGTGCCCACCGAGTATGTAGATTTATAGAAAGGCACAGGTTACACTGAGAGGCCCTTTCTCTGCGGGATGGAAATAGGGATAAGGTCGAGGCATGATTTACATTACATCCACCATTGCCATTGACGAGAGTGAGATCCACTATGAATTCATTCGGGCATCGGGTCCAGGGGGCCAGAATGTCAACAAGGTCTCCACTGCCGTCCAGCTCCGCTTCGACGTGGGCACTTCCCCGTCTCTACCCGATGATGTCCGCGAACGTCTGGTTCAGCTGGCCGGTAGGCGTATTACTGAAGATGGCAT
>JABXJZ010000446.1 GCA_013375335.1 Desulfobacterales bacterium | reverse complement strand
TCAGTTCCTCGATTTTCAATCAGTTTGAAATGGTGTCCTGACTGGTATATAGTCTAACTAAGAGGGCCTTTCATTCCCTGCGATATGGCCCTTACGGTATAGTAAGGAGCACCTCTCTATGATCAAATTGGTCCTTGTCAGACATGGACAGAGCACATGGAACCTTGAAAACAGGTTTACCGGATGGATAGACGTGGGTCTTTCCGAGCTCGGTATAGAGGAGGCCAAGTCCGCTGCCCGGCTGCTGTTGGAGGGGAAGTATACCTTTGATGTCGCCTTTACCTCTGTGCTTAAACGGGCCATCCAGACGCTGTGGATTATCTTGGAGGAGATGGATTTGATGTGGATCCCGGTATACAGGAGCTGGAGGCTTAACGAAAGGCACTATGGTGCCTTGCAGGGGTTGAATAAGTCCGAAACAGTTGCCAAACACGGTGCCGATCAGGTTCTTCTGTGGCGAAGAAGCTACGACATTCGGCCGCCTGAACTGGATAGAGACGACGACATGTATCCTGGAAAAGACCCCAGATATGCAGATCTTGAAGAAAGGGATATTCCCTTAGCCGAATGCCTAAAGGACACCGTTGAACGTTTCCTGCCCTACTGGCATAATACTATTGTCCCGACCCTCAAACAGGGGAAAAAAGTCTTGATTTCAGCGCATGGAAACAGCTTGAGGGCACTGGTCATGTACCTGGACAATATTTCCGAGAAAGAGATTGTCAGCCTTAACATTCCCACAGGGATTCCCCTGATATACGAACTCGATGAGAATCTGGAGGCCACTAATCACTATTATTTAGGAGACCCTGAGGTCGCAAAAAGAGCTGCAGAGGCTGTAGCGAGCGAGGCCAAACAGTAGTTGCGCACCCCTATCAAAGGCTTATTTAAGGACGGTAGGCGCTGTAGGTTCAAACATGAATGGGATGCATAGAATACAGATGACAGGTGAGGGCCTCAGGGTACCGGAGCAGCCGCTAATACCATTTATCGAGGGAGATGGGATTGGTTCCGATATTTGGAGGGCTGCTTTTCCTGTTTTTGAGAAGGCCGTAGAAAAGGTATTTGGGGGAAAGAGAAAGGTCCAATGGCAGGAGGTACTGGCTGGGGAGAAGGCATTCAAGGAAAGGGGGGAATGGCTCCCTGAGGATACCCTGGAGGCCTTCAGGGGATATCTTGTAGGAATAAAGGGCCCCCTTACAACACCAGTGGGTGAGGGAATGAGAAGCCTCAATGTCTTTCTTCGTCAGAACTTGGATCTCTATGTATGCCTGAGGCCTATACGATACCTTGAAAACGTTCCCTCTCCGGTTAAGAGGCCCGATCTTGTGGATATGGTTGTCTTCAGGGAGAATACAGAGGATGTTTATGCGGGATTCGAGTTCAACCCTGAAAGTCCTGAGGCCCTCGATTTTATCAGCGGCGTACAGGAGAAGTATGGATGGGACATAAAGATCGATTCGGGCATAGGGCTTAAACCGGTAAGTCGGTCAAATAGCCGCCGCTTTTTTAGGGCTGCCTTCAATTATGCCATTGATCATGGTCGAAGGAGCGTTACCATTGTCCATAAGGGAAATATTCAGAAATCTACAGAAGGGGCCTTCAGAAA
>JABXJZ010000445.1 GCA_013375335.1 Desulfobacterales bacterium | reverse complement strand
ATCGAAGATATCATCCCGCCGGACCGGAGCCTGCGGCGAAGCCGGTACTTCCCTATCCTTCGAGGCATACGCCTGTTACCGGTTGAATTTGACACGATCCTTAGTTCGCGCGGCTGTCCCTACAAATGCAAATTTTGCACTTTCAGCCTGAACCCTCTGGGCCAGAAGCGCGACTATGTCGCACGATCGCCGGAATCGGTGGTCGATGAGATCGAGGCCAGTCGGGGCAAGATGATCCTGTTCGCTGACGATAACTTCTTCGTCGAGCCGGACCGCGTGGAGCGCATATGCGATCTCCTTATCGAGCGAGGAATCGATAAACGGTACTTTGCCAATGCAAGGCTCGAAGTGGCTAAGTACCCGCACATGCTGGAAAAGGCCTCCCGCGCGGGTCTCCGCGTGCTCTTTCTGGGCGTCGAGTCGGCCACGGATAGGACCCTCAAGCAGCTCGGCAAGGGCTTTAACACCAGACAGGTTCGGGATGCTTTTAGGGTGCTTCGGAGGTTTCCTTTCTTTTGCCATGCCTTCTTCATCTACGGCAATGTGGGCGAGACCGAGGAAGAGATGATGGCCATACCCGAGTTTGCCAGGGAGCTTGGAGTACACGCGATCGGCCTGAGCTTGCTTCGCGTTGACAAGTTCACCCCGTTGCGGCAGTTGGTGGAAAGTACGCCAGGCTACTGGATTGGCTCACGCGGGCACGTGTATTCGCAGGAGTTTGGCAGAAAGAGGCTGGTGCGGATTCGCAATCGGATTCGCAATCGTTTTCTATATCGACCAGAACAGCTGGCCAAGACGTTTTCGGCCCTGAACAACTGCGAGATTCTCACTTACCGGCAGATAGCGCGACTAGGTTTGATAACACCCTTGTTCCTCTTGGACTACGTGGCTCACCGCAGCCGCAAGACTTTTGGCCGCTAACATGGCAAGTTCGCGTCGTAGGATGGTTAAGCTTTGGGATGAAGATTCTCGCTCTTGAGTCTTACCATGGCGGCAGCCGCAGAAGTCCTCAAGATACAAGCCAAGTTCTCTCTCGATCGTTTTGTAAAGGCATTTCCGGCTAAAAATCAAGCTGATAAAGAGCGCGTTAGAGATATCAGGATATGTTACGTATAGAATCGCAAATCTTCACCGATTCTACCCGCTGCATCGCAGAATCAGGCAAAATTCTGTAAGCTAATCCATCGGATGTACGATCCAAATCCATTTTCTGTCTCATCTTTTCCTGTATTTTATCGCAGATTTCATTGCATAATTTCACATTTTCTATTGCAACTGACATTTATCAATAGATCCCCGGGCTTGTTGGTGAAGCCTAAAATCCAATCTTCCTTTTTATTTTCAGCCATTACAAAATTAGGCGGTGGATTTTGATCAAGGAAAAGGCTTGACAAACCGAAAGAGGTTTGATAAAAAGACAACATATGTTGACCAAAAAAGGGAAAGAGAAGTTAACGGCCCGACAGCGGGAGGTCTTGTCCTTTCTTATTCGATTTCTCAAAGAGAGGGGGTATCCTCCTACCGTAAGGGAAATCGCCCGCCATTTCGGATTGAAGGGGCCCAGAAGCCCCAAGAAGAGGCTGGATGCCTTAGAGGAGAAGGGTTATATCCGAA
>JABXJZ010000444.1 GCA_013375335.1 Desulfobacterales bacterium | reverse complement strand
CCGTTGGGGAGGTCCTAAGAAGATGCCGGATTAGGTAGCGCTCCCGATAACCTCAAGATAGGGCTGTAAGCGAAGCCAGTGAAAAGATAGTTTCTCTTGTAGTGCCGCTTCCACCACCTCTTTGAGGAGGAAAGGAGGATGAAGGAATTATTGAAGGATTTCATCGGCAAGACGCTCTGGATTTACACCATTTCCGGGGTAGAGTCCTATTTAGGTGTCTTGGAGGATGTTAAGGATGACTATATAGTGTTAAGAGCTTTCTTTCGGGAAGATGAAACATATCTAGCAATCCAGTACATTGAGAGCTTTAAGGAGGAGGTGAAAGGAGGAGAAAGATGAGAGTTCGGGTTGATCCAGGCCTCTGCGTGGGGGATGAGACCTGTGTGGAGATCTGTCCAGAGGTCTTTGAGATGGAAGGGTATGTGGCCATAACAAAGATGGATGAGGTGCCTGAAGAACTGGAAGAGGCATGCAGGGAGGCTGCGGAGTCCTGTCCTGCGGAGGCCATTGTCATTAAGGAATAGATCATTCTGTTATCTCCAATGGATTTGTGGATTCCTCGGGTATCCATCAAAGGGGCGTCAGTAATATTGTTAAAGAGCGGGCTTCGGACAGCCTCGCCGAGGCTTTAGACCTAGGAGAAAGGCCATGATAAGGACATTCGCACGGATTTTGATAATAGCCTTGAGCTCTTCTCTGGTATGTATATCTGCGCAGGCAGGTACGGCTCAGGACGTTCCCAGGATAACGATCGAAGAAGTCAAGGCAATGCTTGATAATCCGGATGTTATCATCCTGGATGTTCGGCCGGACGAGCAGTGGAAGCAGAGCAGTAGAAAGCTTCCCGGTGCGGTGCATGAGGACCCAGAGGATGTTAAATCCTGGGCTGACAAGTACCCCAAGGAGAAGACCCTTATCTTGTACTGTGCATGACCGAGCGAGTCTATCAGTGCCCGGGCGGCACGTCAGCTTATCAACAGGGGTTTTCCAAGGGTTCACGCCCTTGTGGGCGGCTATAGGAAGTGGGTGAAGGCAGGGTTTCCTACTGAGAAGAAGGGATCGGCGGAGCAAACATGTGTCGCGTGTCACACGAAGGTCACACCCGGTATCGTATCAGATTGGAGATTGAGCAGGCACAGTTTCAACGAGGTTACCTGTTCAGTATGCCACGCCGACCAACACAGCTCAGCGCAGGATGTGGCAAAGGCGGAGATTCCCACGCCGGACACGTGTCAAGCCTGCCACGAGGCCCAGGGAGCGCAATTTAAGGAGGGAAAGCATGCGTTAGCGTGGGCAGCCATGAAGGCAATGCCCACGACGCACTGGCAGCCCATGGCGTTGACGGAGGGGATGAAGGGGTGCGGAGGCTGTCACAAGCTTGGACTCAAGACGGAGGCGGAGATTAGAGAGCTGAAGGAAGGAGGGGCCGGCTTCGGGCTCGCCTCCTGCGATGCGTGTCACACTCGTCACACCTTCTCCGTTCAGGAGGCCAGACAACCGCAATCCTGTCAAACCTGTCACATGGGCTTCGACCATCCACAGTGGGAGATGTATTCTGCTTCCAAACACGGGGTTAGGTATTTGTTGAAGCAGAGTGGGATACTCCCCGAAACTG
>JABXJZ010000443.1 GCA_013375335.1 Desulfobacterales bacterium | reverse complement strand
TCAAGGCAGGGCACTGGAAACCAAACGAACATCGGTGAAGATCCTCCTAGTGGCTATGACTTTACAAAGGTTTACAATGATACGGATGATGTAACACCATTCAATAGCGGTACCGACTACACTTACCTCGTTGACGACGGTAATTTCGATGTCAACGGCAATACCTATGTCATCAGGGTTGATAAGGACATGAACACCCACCCCGATGAGGCCTCCAACTTCGTAGATGGCAACATCGCGGGTGTCCTGCAAAGGATTGGTGATAAGGCACGGTGGGGAAACGAGTTCTTCAATTACGGTACGGGCAACGGTAACAGTGGAGGCCGCATCGCCAGCACGATCGGTACTAACATGTCGTCTCTTATCACCGATCTTCAAAACACCGCCTGCAATACCTGGACTCCACTGGCCGAGGCCTACTATGTGGCCATGCAATACTTTAAGCAGGAAGATGTCCAGGCGGGCCTGGATTATCCTAGTAATGCCGTGCCTCATGCTAACATAGGTGATGACCCCTATTGGAATGGTATCGAGGTTGTTTATTGTGCGAAGAGCTTTGTCATCCTGATAACCGATGGTCACTCCACTAGGGACATGAAGATACCTGACTTTCTGAAGGACTATGATAACGATGGCAATGACCCCGGATCTTACCCTGACGACGGCTCAAACTATCTCGATGACGTCGCCCTCTATGCCCGTACCAATGACCTGCGGAGCGATTTAGCCGGTGATCAGAACCTGATGTTGTATACCATTTATGCGTTTGGAGATGATCCGGATGCTGAACAACTGCTAAGAGATGCGGCAAAGAACGGTGGGTACGTGGAAAAAAACGGCACGGTTGGTCCTGATCTCCAAGTGGAGTGGGATGCAAACACTGACGGCGATCCGGACACCTACTATAAGGCGGATACCGGATATCAACTGGAGGCCAAGATTCTCCAGGCCGTGAATGACATTCTTGCAAGGGCGGCTTCAGGTACCGCTGTCTCGGTCCTAGCCTCCTCTGCAGAAGGTGAAGGTAACCTAGTACAGGCCTACTACCGGCCTGCAATCACCCAAGGTACCACCGAGTATAAATGGCTCGGATACCTTCAGTCCCTCTGGATTGATCCTTACGGAAACCTGAGAGAGGATACCGATCAAAACCGTATGCTGGATTTAGAGGTGGATAAAGTTGTCACGTACTTTTCGGATCCTGGAGCCGGAGATACCAAAATAAAGAGATTTGCTGTGAGTGCGGCTGCTCCATATCCTGACTTGCAGAACGATCCTTATGAACTTTTGGACCTCGATGGGATAAGCCCTCTTTGGGAGGCTGGGAGCAATCTTTCCCAGAAAAGTTCCATTGATAGAAATATTCTTACTTACATTGATAAAAATTGGGATGGGGTCGTGGATGATGCCACCGAAGTGCTTAGTTTTGACACCTCCCATGCTTCTGAAATCAAGCCCTATTTAGGTGTAAGGGATGGTGCCACGTGGAGCTACCTAGGGGTAACCCACGATGTTCGGGTGAACAACTTGATTGATTATATCCGGGGGGTTGAGATTTCTGGCCTGAGAACCAGAACCGTGGATGGCGTTAACGTCTGGAAACTCGGAGATATCGT
>JABXJZ010000442.1 GCA_013375335.1 Desulfobacterales bacterium | reverse complement strand
AATGCGTTACCTTTGGCACCTGTAATATACTGTTTGGCGTGTTTCTCGTAGTCGGATTTACCGCTGCCGGGATAAAGTAGCTCTTATGTGTCATATTTCTTTTGCTTACATCGCCAGTGCTGGCGCACGCAATAGCCCGAGGCGCACACAGGGCTGGCATAAAACTCTGGGAAGGCAGCGTTGTGGATAGGTATGCCGAGGATAAAGAGGGCGAGGCATGAAGCTACCGAAGACTAGAGAGTTAAAAGAGGCGATGGCGGCAGTCATTAAAGGGCCTTATACGGCTAAATTTCCTGAAGTGCCGCATAGGCCCCATCCGAATTTCCGGGGTCAACCTGAATTTGATGATGAAAAATGCGTTGGCTGTCTGGCATGTGAGGAGGTTTGCCCTGTTGGGGCAATTGCGCACAAAGATATAACCGACGGTAAAGAAGGCCCCAAGAGAATTATGATTCATTATACCGACGTATGCATATTCTGCGGACAGTGCGAGGCAGCTTGTATCGCCGACCATGAAGGAATCAAGCGATCTAAAGATTGGGAGCTTTCCTTTTTTGATAGAAAAGAAGAGGCCCTTGAGGCGATCGACAAGGAATTACAGCTGTGCGAGATATGCGGTTCGCCAATCGCCTGCAAGGGCCACCTAAGGTGGATATCGGAAAAAATTGGAGAGTTAGCATATTCAACCCCTACCTTATATCTACCACGCCTGAGAAGTTTAGGGATAATAGATGAAAATATCGTCGGTGCCCTGAAGGATAAGGGGCGCTCCGACCGAGTAAAGATCCTCTGTGCCCGTTGTAGGAGGGAGACCACTCTTACAACCAGCTAAGAATGCGTGCTTCCATGTTTAAGAATATATTGAGAGGAAAAGTTGTTATTGTGGGTGTCGGCGATACACTGCGCGGAGACGATGGGTTTGGCCCAGCCCTTATTGCAAGATTAAAAGGGATGGTCAAGGCAGTATGTCTTGGCGCAGGCAGTGCGCCGGAAAATTTCACCGACAAGATTGTAAAAGAAAAGCCTGACACTATTCTAATCGTTGATGCCCTGCATTTGGGACTTCCACCTGGCGAGTATGAGATTTTAAAAAAGGATGATATCGTAGATTGCGGCTTTAGTACACACGATATCTCCCCGCGTATGTTTATCGAATACCTGGAAAACCAGACCAAGGCCAGTATCTATATGTTAGGCGTTCAGCCAAAGAATCTTTCCTTTGGCCAAGAGATAGCGGATAGCGTCAAAAATACACTGGCAGCGATAACAGATTTGATAAAGGAGGCAGATAATGCATGAGTCAGGTTTAATAGAGCCCGCAATAACCGGAGTGTTTACTGTCACAAACCCTAACCCACATAAGTAACATTGAAACCCGAAGAGTTCAGCTCTTTGGCTATTGGCTCGGCATCCTTGCTCTTTAGTCGTAAGACTATCAGCCAATCATCTGTCTCAGGTCTCGGGATGGTCATTAAACTCAACAAGACCGTTTTATGGTCATCGAGGATTTTCATTATCCGTTGCATATTGCCAAAGTCTTTAGAAGCCTTTACATCTATTCTCTTGCCCTTTTCTCGTACCCCGAAAACCCTCGTCATAAGCCTCACAATATCTGA
>JABXJZ010000121.1 GCA_013375335.1 Desulfobacterales bacterium | reverse complement strand
GAAATATTTACATTTGGCCGAGGTGGTTGTATAGCGGCCATTTGGGGACCTCGTGAGGGATACTACAGGGCCTTTCACTGAATCCGCTAATCTGGATAAGGGATGATAGGTGGCTGCCTTAGTGCTGCATACCGGATAAAGGTAACGATGAGATATAAAGTGAGTTTATCCTGAGCTTGACGAAGGACCATCAGTGAGAGGCTCGCAGAATAAACCAGCTAGAATCAAGGAAAGGACTCTTCAGGGATAAGTGCGTTCATGACAAGGGGTGTTATCTGTCATATTGTAACTATTGCCATTTCTTAACTGTTCATTTTTTCCTTGACAGGAGGAATATAGGATGTCCCCTTGTTTCTTGTTAAGCAAGAGTCAAGAGCAGACTTGCCCCCTTTACCCCTTTTATCACCCTCCGCTCATGCCCAGGTCTTTCTCTATGTAATCCACGGCCTCCTTTAAAACACCAACCGAAACTTTGAGCCCCTCTTGCTCACCGGGAGCCAGCTCCAGCTCCTGGATGCCCTGTACACCCCCTCGACCCAGAATAGCCGGTACGGTCATGCTCAAGTTCCGGTAACCGTATTCACCGTCAATCACCACAGAACAGGGTATTATCTCCCCGGTGTCCTTGCCAATCGCACGCACGACGTCGGCCAGCCCTATTGCCGAAGTCCAGCCCGCCGTTCGCTTCGGTTTGAGGGTCTCGTAGCCCCTCAGGATATTGGGCACCCTCTCTCTGATTTTCCGCTTGAAATCCTCGCTCAACGTAACCGGTTTACCGTCTACCCGGAGCGAACTGAAGAGCATTACCTGACTGCCGCCGTGCTCCCCGATGACCATGCCATCTACCCGCCGGGACGGGACACCAAGAGCCTCAGCCGCCATCATCTGGAATCGGATGGAGTCGTTCAGCGAATAGCCGATGAACTTCCGCCGGTCCTGACTAGCCGAGAGGAGATACATGGCATAGTTAAGGGGACCCACCGGATTAGTCGCAATAATCACCACGGCATCAGGGCAGAACTGGTTTATCTTCTCAGCAATATCTCTAACGATGGGCAGGTTATTGGGGAGCAGTTCCATCCGGGAGGAGATTACTCCTGAGGGTGCCCCGGCAGTTATTATTATTACATCGGAACCAGGTACTTCCTCGTAACCGCCAGTCCGAACCAGTACGTCCTTCCCGGTAGCCGCGGTGTTGAGGTCCATGTAGTGCGCTTTAAGCATGTTTTCCCAAGTGTCAATCATTAATATTTCATTAGCTAGACTATGGACAATAAGGTTAAAGGTAGTACAGGAACCTAAAGTGCCGGCGGCTCCAATAATGGTGATTTTCATAGATCAACCTCCACTACGATATTATCCTGAACAAAATAACCGAATCTTGATGAAATACCAGCACACTCTGGAATAGTCTTGGGTTCCCTATTATTACGTTGAGGGTTACAACATCCCAAGCAACAAATAACTCTTGGCTATTTGACTCTTCTTCAATACATATCAACATATTCCCGAATTCAGAGTCAAGCTAGTTTGTTGGCGCAGGGCAGTTTGTCGTAGCCGTTTAACCGGCTGATATTTATCATCGTCAAGGTGGAATTGTACTGGCGGATGATAAACACCGAGGGGATACTCTACACTACAGGATTCCACAATGAGCAGACCGATACCGCCACTGGCTAACATCTCGTAATAAGTTTTGGCTTGCTCACCAAAATAACCGCTGGTCTCGATACGTGAACTTCCCTGAGCGGTTTTTATCACTTGATTACGCATTCTGGTTGTTCCAATACAACCCTCAAATGAATTTGTTAGCCAGAACCTTACTTATCTCTGTGAGGTACAACATCACTTCCCTCAATCCAGGCATTAAAGCGTAGCCTAGAAGCCTGGTTATACTCTCTTTCGAATGTTTCAGGATATTGCTTCCTCCATTCTTCCATCTGAGACATGCTGACCTTTTCCACCTCAACCAATCAAGGGATGGATGCCCCATCAATCGGCAGTAGGCACCTAACATAGTCGTGTTGATCACGTGGCCAAGGCCGGACGTCTCCGCGATGGCCGATGCGTCAATAAGGCCCAGCGTGAATCCAG
Organism: Desulfobacterales bacterium; assembly: GCA_013375335.1. Lineage (GTDB taxonomy): Bacteria > Desulfobacterota > DSM-4660 > Desulfatiglandales > B25-G16 > JABXJZ01. Next base: position 3,225 of record JABXJZ010000121.1, on the reverse strand, counting down.
AAAGGTTTTTCTGTAGGCTTACCTGCCTTTATCGGCATTCAGGAGAATTGTGGAGCCCGGCACCATCAGTTTACGGATTTCCTCGGGATTGATCAGGCTCACATCAAAGGAAAGGAGCTCATTGGGATACTTGATCTCGCATTTCAGGAAAATCTTCTCTTTATCCACACGCAGAAAGCTGGCCACGGGTGCCCCTCGCCTCTCCCCACCAAACAATGAGCAACAGGGGATACATGCTCCCCTTTGAAAAAGGCCAAGCCGAGCATCTGAGAGGCCATAACGGTACCCCGACCCCCAGGTCCATGAAATTTAATCTCATTTATCTTGTCCTCTCGTTGTCATTTACCTCCACTTTTTTCGTGGAAGACATTGCGCTCTTGTCCTCCAGTCTACTTCAGGTGCGCGATATAAAACTAACAGAGGGGCGATACATTGAAGTAATTCCCCAAAAATTACGATGACATAAAGTATGTTTTTCACGTTGGTCACATCTGATTCCTAACGCTTTTTACAAATAGACCGTTTGACCGCAAGGTGTTAATATCGCACTTCAGGGATGATGTTTCCTCCTGATGGGAAAATGGCCACGTCTGCCTCCGGCATGACTTTCGCTACCTCATCAATAGCCTCTCGCACGCTGGGGAAATAGGAATATTTCATCATCTGAACCTGTTCCGGTGAAAGGCCCTCCGTCACATGAATAACATGGAATTTCTCCGCCAGATCCTTGAAGTATACAACCTGCATAATATAGGAGATGCCGAATGCCATGAGGTGCTCCGGGATGTTCCCGTCTATAAGCCGGCAATGGAAATCGCTGGCGCTTTCAGAACTACCCATCTCTTTAATCAGGGGCATAATTGGCCCTGCCTCTTTCTGCGGGGCGACCCAAATGATGGTTCCCCCTGCCCGCGTACAAAAACCGGCCATGACTAACGCCTTCGTTGCCTGAACACCTATTTCTAAGGGATATGCCGAAGTAATGCTCACATCAGCAAGCTTTGGAAGAGGGACCAAGTAAAGGGTCTCAGCGTAGCGGGCGGCCACCCTCTGTTCTTCTAAAGGGTCCCCTGCAAAGCCGCGAACGATCTCTTTTTTCTCATTAATGATGAGATCAATTTTGAATGCCATTTTGGAAATCTGCCCGGCGTCCACCATCTCCTCCCAGAAGATGTTTCCGTCCAAGACATTGACCTTGCTGCTAGGATGGCGCATCCAGGTAAAATGGTGATCGGCCACACTGCGATAGGAACTAACCCCGGGCATAACCAACTTATATCCCCCTCCGTACCCTGCAACTGGATGGGGCATACACTCACCCACACCTATAACAAGGTCTGCGAATGCAACATGTTTATTGATTTCCACCAGAGTTCCCCTGTGGGTCCTGCCTATAATCACATTATCTGAAGCATGCGGATCGTGAGAGAAAAGCCGTCTTTGTAAACGTGAAAAGGCCCTTTCTCCCACTTTGGTCTTCATCTGGTCCAATGTGGGGAAAGGGTGGGTTCCAAACGCGCAGACCGCTTTAATGCGTACATCCGGTACACCTGCTCGATTGAGCCGATCCATGATTTCGGGCAAAACGATATCGGCCGGCGTTGCCCTTTGCAGGTCATCGAAGAGGAGAACAACCTCCATCCCAGGGCGGACCAACTCCTCGATCTTTGGGGATCCTATGGGATCGTCCAGAACGCGCCTTATCTCTTGCAATGGATCAGAGACCCCGGAAACTGGTCCTCTATCCTGGCCAGAGATTACATTCCATGCCTCTGGCAAGGAGAATTCAATCCTTCTATTTTCATAATTGATGTAATAGCTCATTTTACCGGCCTCCTTTTCCCGGGACACTCCATGGAACGGGAGACCTTCAAAATACTATTATACTGTACCCCAGACCAGGAAGAGAATCCACTCTCTCCACTAAAACAAGAAAAGGATACGACCCGTTTTCTGTCCCTCAAAAATGCGTCCATCTCCCTTAAGGTAAAATCATAAAAACTGGTAGGTAACGTTTTTTGCTCACTTCTATATGCGGTCTGCTTAGCTTGTTTTTCTTCAAAGGCATAGCGCTGGATGTCTCGCTTAGACTGTTCCCAGTGCTCTCGAATAGCCAGTTCAATGCCTTCATAGTTCTTACGCCTGATACAGTCCACGATTCGGCGGTGACCCCGGATGGCCCGGAGAGCTGTTTCCGGCACGTAAAGACCCTCAATACGATACCGCAGCATATGCCGCCGCAGAGGTTGGCAGAGTTCCAGCTGGCGTTCACTACCGCTGGCACGAACCAGGATTTCATGAAATTCTGCATCCCGTTAGAAATACGGAAAACCATCTGGTGGGTGCAGAAAAGAAGGAGATCATCTTATACGCGCCATATAAGAAATCTGACAAAATTCGAATACCTTCACCATGAAATTAGTTGAAAAGCAAATATTTGTGAAGCATATCCGATCAGCGTTCCATAAATTAACGCTCAAGGCGCGGAAAAGATCTGACATTATAAGATGCATACATTTCACATTTATCTCATTAGGCTTGGCAGAAAGAGGGCGATTTTGGGGAACATGATCAAGATGATGCTGCACACAATTAATGCTACGAGTAATGGGAGTATCCCCTTAAAGATGACCTCAAAAGGAACATCTTTGGCCACTCCGCTAACCACATAAACATTTACCCCAACCGGCGGGGTGATCACCCCAAACCAAATGGGATCATAACCGGGCCCCACAGCAACGGGGTAGAAGATGGGGATGGTGAGCAAAATCATCGCCAGGGAGTCCACAGCGAATTAACTTTATTTTCTAAGATATCAAGACTATTTTCATATCGCTGTGAGGCTAAAGTCGATTTCACGATACATCCACAAAGGCTTTATAGATGAGATATAAAAGATATTTTAGTAGCGGATAATAGAAGGCAAGAATAATGCAATTTGGGGGACAAACAACAGGAGCATCACGGAAACTATGTCAGCCATCAAGAAGGGGAGTATGCCCCGAAAAATAGTGACAAGGGGGACATCTGTCGCTACCCCTTTAATGATATACACATTAATTCCAACCGGCGGGGTAATCACCCCAAAACAAATGGGATCATAACCGAGCCCCACAGCAACGGGGTAGAAGATGGGGATGGTGAGCAGAATCATCGCCAGGGAGTCCACAGCGAATTAACTTTATTTTCTAAGATATCAAGACTATTTTCATATCGCTGTGAGGC
>JABXJZ010000441.1 GCA_013375335.1 Desulfobacterales bacterium | reverse complement strand
GAGGCTGAATCACCTGAGAGGGATCGTCAAATTCGGATCAATTCGGCGGGTACAATCTGAGGGCTTTTTTAAAAAAGACCCATTTCACTATGTGGCAGTTCCCGCCGTCTCCAGGAATTTGCACAAGATCCTGGTTGAGAAATATGAGCAGGCAGTAGAGTTATCTGAGAACTCGGGGTACAATCGGATCATCGGTCGTGGGAGATGGGGTATTGTTACCAATGGCGTGAGCATGAACTATGTGCAGGATGCCATTAATGATCTCGGGATTGGTGAAAGGGTGAAGGTCCTCTGGCTCGGTTTTTCCTTCCCCATGCCGGAAGATTTGATTGCCAAATTCCTCACCGGTGTGGAGAGAGTCCTCGTGGTTGAAGAACTCGAGCCGATAATGGAAAGGGACATTCGGTCAATAGCCCAGTCTAAGGGGATGGGTATCCCCATTAATGGTAAAGGGGATGGCCTTTTTCCACGCATCTATGAGTTTGATCCTGGCCTTGTCCGAAAAGCCATTGCCGAGTATTTTGGGGTGCCTGATCCCTCGCCAAAGGCAGTAGATGTAGCTGATATGCCTGATCTTCCAGGTAGGCCACCTACTCTCTGTGCTGGTTGTCCCCACAGGGCCATGTACTATGCAATAAAGAAGGTTTATGGACCGAATGCTGTGTACCCATCGGATATCGGCTGCTACACTTTGGGTATGCTTCCTCCCCTGTCCATGGCCGACATCGTCATATGTATGGGGGCCTCTGTTGGTACCTCCTGTGGTATATCAAGGGTCACAGATCAAAAGGTCGTCTCCTTTGTCGGGGATTCAACTTTTTTCCATGCGGGTATTCCTGCCCTGATAAATGCTGTCCACAATAACCACAAATTTACCCTGGTAATCCTTGATAATGGGACGACTGCCATGACAGGACATCAACCTCACCCTGGTGCAGATACAGCTCCCATGGGTGTTGATACCAGACAGATCTCTATTGAGTCGGTGGTAAGAGGTTGTGGTGTAGAGCATGTACAGGTGGTTAATCCACTTCAGGTTAAAAGGAGCGTTAAGGCAGCTCAAGCATCAAAGGAGTTTGATGGTATCTCGGTTATCATATCCCAAGAGCTCTGCCCCTTGTTTGCCAGGGCAGTTAAGAGGGCAAGAAAGGTCAGACCATTCTACGTGAATCAGGATAAATGCAGGCAACATCGCGACTGTATTAATCTCTTGGCGTGCCCTGCCATGTATAGAGCTGATGGTAAGACGATGATAAACGAAGACCTGTGTATTGGGTGCACCGTGTGTGCCCAGATCTGTCCAGAGAACGCCATCCTTCCACTAAGAAAGTAGGTGATGTTGGTTGTGCGTTGAAAGAGATCGGAAAACAAACTATAGGATCTCAGTGAAGTATTTGCATACTGAAATCCGAATGTCGAAGGTCAAATGCCAAAGCCAGAATTTTCAACCGACCAGTATTTTTGATATTTGGTAATTTGGATTTGATTTGAGCTTTGGATTCTGACATTTGTCATTTCCAATAAAGGATTTGGCTATGGAGAGCAAACGGATAGTCTTTGTTGGTGTCGGGGGTCAGGGAAATCTCCTTTCCACAAGGCTGCTCGGTGAGGCCTGTTTAGCAG
>JABXJZ010000120.1 GCA_013375335.1 Desulfobacterales bacterium | reverse complement strand
CTTCGATGTTCATCTACTTTGTTTCCCACCTAAGATATGTGGGGTGATCTCTTTCCTGCCACCAAGGCGTCATCTCGCTGAAGTCCCACCGTATTCCAGGAGATCCCTGATCTTCTGGAACAGCGATCTCCTCACTCGTACCTTCAGATAGAGGTCTCCCGCCTCGGCTTCACCTTCAGCGCCCGCTCCCATTCCCCTCAATCTTATTCGCTGACCATCTCTTATCCCAGGAGGGATGCTTACCAGCAGGTCTTTGGATCCCCTTCGATTGAAGTACCTTATCTCCCCTCCCTTCTGAGCTTGCTGGGGATCGAGGGCAATTTCATCGTAGCAATCTTTCCCCCTCTCAGGCAACTCCAGCCCCAACATCTTCTTTAGAAAATATTTGGTCATCTTACCCAGAGTGCCATCAAAAAAGGGGATTTCGGGTTGAAAGAATCTCCCCTGTCCTCGTGCGGGTCCTGAGCCATGGTAATACCTTCTGCCCAAAGGACCAAAGAACACAAAGCCCATGCCGAAAAACCCCGGTCTTCGAAATTGGAAGGTTCGGTATTCTGGGCCATAGAATTCTCTGAAGATCTGATCAAAACCGCTGAGTCCAAATGCCCGGGCCATTTCCTCAAGGATTTGATTGATGTCTGAACCCCTGAAAATGTCCTGTTCAGAGTAACCCTGTCTGAATCGATCGTGGGCGGAGGGTCCATACTGGTGCCTCAGGGCATCATAGTCGCTTCTCTTCCTAGGATCGGAGAGGACAGCGTACGCCTCGTTTATCTCCTTCATTTTTTCAGCTACGGCTGGATTCCCCATGTTTCTGTCTGGGTGATATTGGAGGGCCAACCTTCGGTAAGCATCTCTTATTTGCTGCTGACTGGCATCCTTGCCGGCGCCTAAGATCTGATAATAATCTCTTTGTATCACGGCTTCTCGCCCCTTTCTTGGCTCCCTACATCAACGATTCTGTAACGGGTAGCTTCCGTAACGCGTCCCCTCCTCATACATAGCAACGATGTTCTGTGGAGGGATGTCTGGCTGGAGGTTGTGAACGCCTGCTAGGATATATCCTCCACCAGGAGCCAGGTCGCTAATCCTTTTCCGTACTTCTGCCCTGACTTGCTCTGTTGTTCCGAAGGGGAGGACTTGCTGCGTGTCGATGGCCCCCCAGAAGGCGATATGAGCTCCAAATCGAGCCTTGAGCTCGGCAGTGTCCATCCCCTCAGCAGAAACCTGGATGGGGTTCAGGGCATCGACGCCAATCTCGATCAGGTCATCCACAAGGGGGGCCACCGCACCACAGCTATGGTAGTAAAGCCTTGCAGGAGTTCGCCCTTTGACAAGTCCGAAGAGTTCAGCCTGGTAAGGCTTCACCATTTCCCGGTACAAGGCCGGAGACGCGGCAGGCCCGTTTTGCGTGGCGAGGTCGTCTCCTAACTGGATGACGTCGAGATACTCTCCGACCTCGCGAAGGAAGATCTCCGCGTTCTGCTTCCGTACTGCCAGAATCCTTGCCAAGAGCGCATGGGCGAAATCCTTGTTGAGCAAGAAGTCCATGAGGAGCTCCGCATATCCCCTGAGATACCATGCCTGCTCAAAGAGGCTCCCCGGGATATAACCAACCAAGGCATAGTCCGTGTTTTGACGCAGATGACGTGCCCGGTCTCGAAGCCCTTCGACAACGAGGTACTCCTCGGGATCAGGCCATGGGTAAGACTCGATATCCTCCAAAGATCTGGCCTCCCTGAGGGGATGCTCCGCGATTTCATAATAGTGCATGACAAACCGCCGCGTGATCCCCCACTCGTCCACGAAGCGATCCTCCACAGCTCCCTGATCGGTTTGAGAAGGGCTTTCTTTATCGGATGGCTCCTGAGAATACTGAAGCTTCGGAAAGATGTAGCGGGTGTCTATGGAGAGGCGCTCCAGAATCCGCTCATCCGGACCTACGATCTGCCATGTCTTGGACAAGAGCCTTGTTGGCAGCTCATGCATCCCGAGGAAGCCCTTTAGCCTCTCGTATGTACCAACCATCAGGGTCGTATTAATTCCTCCAAGATCTAACGGGACACGATCAGGCTCCTCGTGGCTGAGTGCAGCACAAAATCTTTCCCTTGGTGTCATTGCGCTCTTCTCATCCTCCTTTATTTGTACTAATTAGAGCGTCGAGGCTTTCCTTGTACGTCTCACTCCTTCCCAATCTTAAAGGCCGGGGCGATGAACTCTCCAAGGCGGTGGTACTGCATAGTGCCGGGGATATAGATAAGGGGATCGATCTTGCCCGGGTCTCCCTTTCCATCCCTCAGACACCCTTCATTCATGTAGGTCTCAACTATCTCACCGACAACCAGGGTATGGCTTCCCAGATCCAAGTAATGGACTGCCTTACACTCCAGGTTTACCGGACATTCTTCAATGAGAGGTGCTGTTTTAAGTTCGCCGTAGAAGCTCTTGAAGATGTGTGACTTGTCCTTGTTTTTGCCGGAGTAGATACCACAGAAATCCGCCTTCTTGACCATATCTGAGGAGGCGACATTGGCGGAAAAGGTCCCGTTTTCCTTAATACCCTTTAGCGTGTATCGATCTTTGTGCAGGGCAACTGAAATAGCCGGGGGTTTGTATGCTGCAATTCCGCACCAGGCGGCAGTCATGAAATTTGGCTTTTCATTCACCTTGGCACCGACCAAGATGGCGGGCATGGGATAAAGCAAAGTCTGTGGACCGAGTTTGATCTTGTCCATCTTATTCCTCCTTCTTCAGTGTCCGTGGTAGGGTGTCTATGGTCAGTTGTATCTTGAGGATTCCAACTCACTAAAGTTTAACAGGAGGCCTAAGAAATGCAAGTGAGAAACGAGACGGTTTGTTAGGGAAGGGAAAGAGTGATTCGAACCCTCTATCCCTCCTCTATTATCCCTATATGAGGCATTACGTGTGAAAGGACGCATCAGGATAGAAATAGGCGCTCAAGGAGCTCATAGAAAAGGCACGGGTGAATCACGAGGAATGACTAGGCAGCAGCTCTATGAAGCCTGCAAAGACAAAAAACATATTTGAAGAAAAGACGTTCTGACAACGGCTGTAAAGGGCTCAATTAGTCTCTAAAGCGCAACAGGCCATGGATGCACCCGCTCGCCACAACAAATCGTTTCCGATACGGGGTCTGCCACAAGGGCAGAGCTTCGGGGGCCGTTCCACTCTTATTGAAATATTGGCACGTATTCTGCAGCATGAAAATCCACTCAGCACCGTGATGCTCCGTGATGGTAAGACTAGAGAGCCGGTACTCGGTGTGGCCACAGGTCCAAACCCAGACAAATTGACCGATACGCGCCTTGCACCTGGGAAAGGAATTGCCGGCTGGGTTGCAGAACACAAGGCAAAGACAAAACTGATCGGTGTGCTGGACGCTATGAGAACAAAATGAAAGACATCCAATTGCCAGACATTGTAAATATGGAAGATCCCCAAAGCGTCTTCGGTGAGGCCCGGAAGATTGCGCTCACGATGTTCCCGCAATTCGACTGTAAGGCTCTAGACAACATATTCAACGATATTGTGCGCCTCTTTCGGGGCGAGTATCCCGGATATGGCAGATGTACTACGCAATACCATGACCTCAAGCATACTACTGATACCCTTCTGGCCGTGGCGAGGCTCATGCATGGTGCATTTGTATGCGGAGGGAGTTTTACCAGAGAACAGGTGCATCTCGGACTAATATGCGCCCTTATGCATGATACGGGATATATCCAGACGCTTGATGACGATGTTGGAACAGGGGCTAAATACACGCTCATACATACCGAGCGCAGCATTGCCTTCATGGACAAATATATAGCTGATAGGGGACTGTCACAAGAGGATTTCAAGGAGTACCCCAGTATCCTCAGGTGCACTGGCCTGCGTTCTAAGATCAACAGAATCCGATTTACGTGTCCTCGGGTTGAACTTCTGGGTAAAATCCTGGGTACTGCCGATCTCCTTGGCCAGATGGCAGACAGAACCTACCTTGGGAAGCTCCTCTTTCTATTTTACGAATTCAGGGAAGGAGGCGTTATCGGATATGATAGTGAGCTGGAGCTCCTGAAAAGAACCATAGACTTTTACGCTATGACCAAGAAAAGATTCGCCAGTGAACTGGGCAGCGTGAATGAATATATGTACTATCATTTCAGGGCGCGCTGGAACCTGGACAGGGACTTATATATGGAAGCCATTGAAAGAAATATGAGCCATCTCAAATTCATACTGGAAAATCACGAAAATGACTATCGTGAATACCTGAGGCGAGACGGCAGATCCTGAGGTTCGTGCCATGAATCAGGGGTACGACAGTGGACCTCTACTGGTCCTTACCTTCTCTATATCCCGAATCTGATAGCTTTTCTGGGAGGGCAGAGCATTCTCCTTGCGCAGTGCGATAGGGAACACTTGTCAAGCACAGTCCAACATCTGTCCTTTGTGTAACTCGCCACAAGCGGCCAGTAAATGTATCGAGCATGAACTGGTCTTTGCTGGAATCGGATATCTGGCCAAAAACGAATCTCCCCTGTGCAGACGATAAGACGCTTTGTTGTGGCTGTGGCGAGGTAATTCCGAGTGGTTGCCCACAAACACCTATACAGGGATACAGTATGAGTGAAGATAGGCCGATGAGTATCCCGATAGCTTTGCCATACACGCCCATATTCTTGACCTCCTGTCTAAGGTTCTTGATTTAGAAAACCACCTTTGTTCTCTTCTTATTAACACAGGTCCATTTAAGATTTAAGGATTAAGATTTAAAGACCCAGGGCCACGTCATAGTGAAACATAACCTGGTGATTCCTAAGCCTATTGTTGGGTATGGGTATCTCTTTTTTTGCTATGCCCTATCATAGTTAAATCTCGTGGCAGTTTCAAAATGGTGTATATAGGCTTTAGCAATGGATTCCATTGATTGGTCAGAAATACACCATTTTGAAACTGCCCTGTACAGCCCCTTGTTTAAGGGCATAAAGCAAAAAAAGAGATACCCATACCCTTAACTTTGACGTTACCCTGACCCTTATTGCTTGTTCTTGACTTCAAAAGGGCTTTAAATTATTTGTATTTGAATCATAGTTAAGGAGGAGGGGTTCAATGGACAAGGAATTAAGGGATAGAATAGAGATCCTCGAGGGCGATATCACCAAGGTGCAGGTGGATGCTATTGTTAATGCTGCCAATACCTCGCTTCTCGGCGGTGGAGGCGTCGACGGGGCCATACACAGAGCTGCCGGTCCAGAACTCCTTGCCGAAACGAGGAACATAGGTGGCTGCCCAACTGGCGAGGCGCGCGTAACGAA
>JABXJZ010000440.1 GCA_013375335.1 Desulfobacterales bacterium | reverse complement strand
CTTCCGATCTGCCATATCAAAGGTATAGCGACAAATGAAGTTGGTAAAACCCTTCTTGAACACCACCCAGCCCACATCCATAGCGATTCCAACCGGTGAGCCCTTCTTTACCCATCGATAGACCTTGATTGGCCATTTCATCCAGCGATACATATCCCAGGCTTTTTTCGCGAAAGTTCGTACCTGCTTGGGCAGTAGACTATCGGTGAAGGGTTTCAGGTTGTAAAGTGATTCTATCTTTGTCCTGTGAAGTCTTTTCACCACCGGGATTTTTTCAGTCTTGCAAACCGATTTGATCCAAATCTGGCTTCGTGTCAGAAGCGGCCCCAGGGCAGCCTCTTCCAGCGGGCGCTCCGCGTCAGGGAAATATTTCTTGGCAATGACTTTGGCTGTTTGCCCCACTGCCTTTTTCCAGTCATTCAGCCCAGGGGAAGAAATAAGTATGGCGGTAAGACCCACCAGACGATTGCGAATCTCCTGGATTTGGGGATCGGTAATATCGGCCTCTGAAGGTTTCAGGGAGTCCAGATCTCCCAAGGTCTTTTCCAATTCATCCATCTCGGTTGGAATGGCGTCCTCCTTTTCTTCTTCATCATAAGCCTGAATGGCCAGCTTTCCCACAAAGAGATAAACATCCACCAGTAAGCATCTGGTAAGGGTCATCATGGTCAAACGATTGGAAAAATAGGCTAGCCAGAAAAAAGGATCGGGTAGGATTACCAGACGTAACTGAAAGATTCTCTTGATGACCTTCCGGTAATGGCTGAAATACTTTACAATCCGATTTTGGTTCACCCGGTCGTACCATTCATAGGACTGCCGGATGTGGCGAATGCGAACCCGCCGCAGTCTCTGAAATCCTGGGCGGCGCAGGATCAGTTCGAGTCGATTGACACATTCCTGGGCGGACTTTAGGAGACGCCCGGTGGTTATGCGTAATTCAGGCTTCTCCACCCCCGGATGGTAGCAGGTGGCAATGGAACGTATATAGGCAGAGAGGTCTGTCAATTCTCTTATCTCGGGAAAAGTAGCACTCCATGCTCTCTGACAACGCTCCAGCACTACCTTAAGGGCCTGCTGTTGCGTCTCACCGGCTGCTTCTGCCTCCTTATTCAGGCCTTTCAGCTCATTACGCAGGGAGCGCTTCCAGCTTAAGATTCCCCGCATCCGCCAAACGACTATGATACTGGCTACCGCCAGCAACATAGCTCCAAAAGCAAACACGCCATGCAGAGTTCGCCAAGTCAACCACCAGTCCATTTTTTTATACTCCCCGCCGACGATGGTCCCCATCGACGAAAAATCTGGCCAGCTCCACACTTCCATTACTGGGTTTGCACTCTATCCCAATTAGGGATAATGTGATGGAGTTTTCGGGAAATCTATGCATTATCTTCGCAGCATAACCTCCATATCCGACCGCCTGAATCAAATGTCAATATTTCACGAGCGTCCCCCTATTATTCATTTATTTTAGCTACTTTTTGGAGGGTGGTCCGGCCATCGTTTTCTGATGATGCTTATCTATAATTGGCAAACCATACAGCATAATCATCGAGTAATCGATAATTCTTTGATCTTTTGACCTCGGTTTTCAAATAATCTAAAGGTAACCAAAATCTTTT
>JABXJZ010000119.1 GCA_013375335.1 Desulfobacterales bacterium | reverse complement strand
TGTCCCGAGGATTTCGAAAAGGTGACAGGAGGCTGCCCTGTCCCCATAGTTATTGCCGGTGGCCCGAAATGTGAGACAGAGTTCGAGGTATTTGAATTTGTCTATGACGGGGTTCAAAAGGGAGCAATAGGGGTTAATCTGGGCAGGAATGTCTGGCAGAATCCGCATCCAGTCCCTATGATGAGGGCATTAAACGCCATTATTCATAAGAACTCAACACCAAAGGAGGCGCGGGAACTCTTCGGCGAATTATCTAGAACTCAGTAGTGTGTGATCAGCGAAAAGCCCCATTAGACGACCTGCATACGGATGATAGCAGACGACTACCAAAGGCCACCACACAAAATGAAATGTGCGATGTACTACAATAACAGGGATATACGGTTGGAGGAAATCCCCGTGCCCGAGATAGGATCAGATGAGCTGCTGGTCCAAATGCATGCGTGTGGGATATGTGGTAGTGATGTCCTCGAATGGTACAGGATAAAAAAAGCGCCTCTTGTGCTCGGCCATGAGATGACAGGGGAGATAGTTGAAGCGGGCAGGGATGCTGGGAGATATAAAGTGGGCAACCGGGTGTTTGTATCCCACCACATTCCCTGTAACACGTGCCGCTATTGCCTACGTGGTCACTATACAGTGTGTGACACTTTACGGAACACAAACTATGACCCCGGAGGATTTGCTGAATTTATCAGGGTGCCAAGGATCAATGCTGACCGGGGGGTATTCCTTTTGCCCGATGAAATATCATATGAGGAGGGCACGTTCATTGAGCCTCTGGCCTGTGTTCTGAGGGGTCAAAAGATCGCTCACATACAACCAGGCCAAACAGTCTTCATAATAGGCGGAGGAATTGCGGGATTGCTCCATCTTAAGCTGGCGAGGGCCTTGGGGGCAAGCTCCGTTGTGGTAACTGACATAAATAAGAAGCGACTGGTATTTGCTGAACGATTCGGGGCAAAGGCGGCTATTTTGGCTGATGACAACGTTCCCGAGCATCTTAGAGCGGTCAACAATGGACGTCCGGCCGACCTTGTAATAGTTGCCACTGGCGCTATAGAGGCAACTCAGATGGCCTGGAAAACCGTGGACAGAGGAGGGACTATCCTTCTTTTCGCACCCACGCAGCCGGGCATCGATGTTGCCCTGCCTTTATATGATATCTGGCATGACGGGATAACAATTACCACATCCTATGCCGGCTCTCCATTGGATACCAGTGAGGCAATAGAGTTGATCAGGTCAAAGAGTATTATTGTAAGGGATATGGTAACCCATCGTTTTCCCCTTGCCAGGGCGAGGGAAGGATTCTCGCTCGTTGAAAAGGCACAGGATTCACTCAAGGTCATTATCGTGCCATGATCTCCTCGTTGCTTACCATAGGGACAAACAGGACCTTCATTACCGCCTTTTCTCTTATCATCCCCTTCTCCTTTTTGAGAAGGACCAGCTCCTGTACACCGCCTCGTTCCCCTACGGGAATGATCATCCTTCCACCCTCAGCAAGTTGATCAACCAGCGGCTTCGGAATCTCCTCGGGAGCGCAGGTCACGATTATAGCATCAAAAGGTACCTTTTCTGGCCAGCCCTTGTAACCGTCACCAATCTTCACGGAAATGTTCCTATATCCCATTTCGTTCAGTCTCTCTCGAGCTGTCTCACCTAATCGAGGCCTTATCTCTACAGTATAGACCTCCCTTGCGATCTCTGCCAGAATAGCAGCCTGGTAACCTGATCCTGTTCCGATCTCCAGTACGTTATCTCCTGGGGATAAATTCAAGGCCTCAGTCATAAACGCCACTATGTATGGCTGCGAAATCGTCTGGCCCTCTCCAATGGGAAGAGGTCTATCGTCATAGGCGGATTCTCGTAGGTCTTCTGGCACAAAAAGATGTCGACGAACCTTCCTCATAGCCTCAATAACCCTTGGATCTTTTATTCCCCTGGCAATTATCTGATCGGTGACCATGTTCTGGCGAAGACTTGAAAGGGGGTCTTTCGGAGGCGATCCACTGGATATGCCGCAAAAAATCAGTAGCGAAACAAAGGAAAAATATGCTATTTTACACATGGCGGTCTCCCGATGAAACCGATTTCTATTATCTTACCGAAATAGTAACCCCGTTGTGTAATCTGTGGACATCTCCTCGCCATTTAGTATATGTTTCTTAATGAAAATCACAACATATTTGTTGGAATTGAACACGTTACCTATCACATGGAGCGTGCAAGTGCATCGCCCTTACAGTGATAGCATTAACTAATAGTAAAGAAACAGACTATTGCAGATGACCTACACTGCGTTTTTTCGCCTCTATGAAGAGCTGAATGATTACTTACCCGCTGAGAAGAGAAAAACAACTTTCGGCGTGTCCCTAGAAAAGCCGACTACGATCAAAGAGGCGATTTGCCTGCTCGGGGTGCCGCCTGAGGAGGTTGACCTTGTTCTTGTGAACGGTGAATCAGTTCCCTTTAACCACATTATCACCGAGGGAGAGAGGGTCAGCGTATACCCAATTTTTGAGTCCCTGGATATTAGCAAGGTAACAAAACTCAGAGGGAAACCACTAATTAAATTGTCTAAAGATTCAAAAATATAAATCTTGAAAGGAGACAAGATGGCCAGAAAAAAGATTGATGAAAAAATAAGGCAAAAGGTTATAGAAGCCCAGGCAAGCGGACTCCCCATGAGAAAGATAGCCAAAGAATTTGGGGTAGGTCTCTCAAGCGTCCATAGAATAATCAAAGAGAAAGGTCCTGAAAAAGTTCAAAAGAAGATGGGCAAGGCAGAAAGGCTAAAGAAGATAGAGGATATTGAAAGAAGGATAGCTGACCTGGAAAAGAAGATCCTTGGCCTAGAGGCCAAAAAAGGGTGATGGAGAAGGAAATAACAAGCCCAACGATCTTTATTCACGGGCAAGAAAGTAGCAGCCGAGGAACAAAAGGGGCCTTATTCAGAAACCTTTTCCCGGAGATGATTATCCCCGACTTCGTAGGTGATGTCCCAACGAGGATGTCAAAACTGAACGAGATCCTCGCAGATAAGGAAGACATAGTTATGATAGGCTCCTCTTTGGGCGGGTTGATGGCTGCGTTGTACGCATTTCAAAATCAGGACACCATAAAGAAGCTTATCCTCCTTGCACCAGCCCTTAACCTCCCAGAGTTCAGCCCTTATCTATCCGAAAGACTCACACTGCCTGTCTATATCTTCCACGGAAAAGCAGATGAACTTATCCCCCCTCAGCTGATTCACACTATTGCCCAAAAGGTCTTTGCTAATCTAACCTTTACCATGGTGGACGATGATCACCGCCTATCCAGAACATTTATTTCAATTGATTGGCCCCAGCTCATAACCGGTTAATGCCCACCTTCTCCCATGAGCAAATAATCATCAAGAAGATAAAAGGGAGGCGCTGGGGCCCAGCGCCTCTACATCTCAGCAGTCAGGGCCATTAATGGCCTTGTTCAGATCTCCAACTCAGTCCTCCAGCTCCACATTCCAATAGACATAATCCCTCCATGACTGAGGCATCTGTCTAAACCCCAATGTAATCGTTAGAACAGGCAGCCACTCTGGCTTTTTCGGCTTCCTGATCAAGGTCATTGACACCTCTGAGGGGAGCCTCCCCCCCTTTTGTCTATTGCACTCAACACAACAGCTAACGATATTTGCCCACTCTGTCCTACCTCCCCTTGCCTTAGGCACCACGTGATCCCAGGTAAGCTCAGTTGAAGGGAATAGCCCGCCACAGTACTGACACCTGTAGTTGTCTCTCACATAGATATTCTGTCTACAAAATTTAACCGGCGTCTTTGGCCTCCGTACAAATCGCAGGAGCCGGACAACCGAAGGCAACTTAATGGAAAAAGATACCGAATGGATCTCCCTGGTATACTCTTCGACCACCTCCACCTTGCCTAGGGTGAGCATAACAATTGCCCTTTTCCAGTTAATGACCCTAAGAGGTTCGTAGGTAATATTTAAGAGGAGTACCTGCTCCATCGCAAAAAACTAATTCCAAAATTCTTCGACCCGTGAGTTTCATTGGGTCAATGCACGAGATTGATGACTCTGATCGGGGCGAGAGGATTTGAACCTCCGACCCCCTGCTCCCAAAGCAGGTGCGCTCCCAGACTGCGCCACGCCCCGCATGCAGTAGACTTAATATCCTATGTTACCTTAAAAAAATCAAGAAAATTGTGAACAGGGCATCTGATAAAAAGGCCTCTTCGTGTATCCCAGTGTTGAGATCTGAGAGGTTCAAACAGGATTCAAGGTGGCGCCTTGAGCTCTCTAAGGGGGTCCTCAGTTTGACCTACTTTCTATTGACTTTGGAAAGATTAGATAATATGTATTCTACCAAAAATAAGACGGAATAAGGCAATGGTAGAGATGGATATTCAAAATCAAAAAGATGATCGCAATATCGATGTGGACAAGGTGGGGGTAAAGGGCATCCGCTATCCGATAACAGTCTTTGACAAAGAGACAAAAACGCAACAGACAGTAGCCCTGATTAACATGTACGTTAACCTTCCCAGGGACTATAAAGGCACCCATATGAGCCGTCTTGTTGAGATTCTGAACGAACACAAAAGGATGATCTCTATTCGGAATTTCTCAGATATCCTTTCGACCATGAAGAAACGGCTCAATGCCGAGAGTGCGCAGATAGAGATATCCTTTCCCTACTTTGTAATGAAGCCGTCTCCCGTTACCCACAGCAAGGGCCTGATGGAATATCAGTGCACCCTTAAAGGTACCCTGAATAAGGGGAAGGATCTGGTGGTTATGATAAATGTACCCATTAATACCCTGTGCCCGTGCTCAAAAGAGATAAGTAGTTTTGGTGCCCATAACCAGAGGGGAGAGGTTCGATTGCAGGTCAGATTTAGGAAATTCATATGGATAGAGGATCTTATAAAGCTCGTAGAGGAGACTGCCTCCAGCGACGTTTATTCTGTCCTAAAAAGAGAGGACGAGAAATACGTGACTGAAAAGGCATATCAAAATCCCAAATTCGTTGAGGATATTGTCAGGGATATAGCTAGTAAGCTTCAGCATAATCCTAATATAACCTGGTTTGCAGTTGAGTCAGAAAACTTTGAATCTATCCACAACCACAATGCATACGCCTACGTTGAAAGGGATAAAACCAGACAATACAGTCGCAAATAGTCCTGCCCCCTCGGGCAATGCCAATTTCCTATCCGAGATTACACGGGCCAGCTCAAGAAACACAGAAACCCAATAAAACCAGAAGGGAAGCAACAGATGGCTGAAGACCTCAAAAAGATGTATAGGACAGTGATGGAT
>JABXJZ010000439.1 GCA_013375335.1 Desulfobacterales bacterium | reverse complement strand
CCAGATGGCGGAGGCCCTTCTCAGGCACTATGGGGTAAAACAATTCGAGGTTTTAGCGCGGGGACATCTCCTTCCAAAGTTTACCCCATGGCCGTTGAGGTAATGGCAGAAAAAGGTGCATTGCATTATTCCAAACTGAAAGGAGCGAGGATGGTTGATATCGACGCTGACCGGGTACAAGGCTCAATTAGAAATACTACTAGCACCATTACCTTGGCAAATCGCTGGGACCATTTCCTGGCGCGCTGGGGAATTAAGCGCAACCAGCATTTAGTTGAGCCAGGGCTGTACGCCCTTGGCAACCCGACCGCGGACTCGCCCGTTTTTGTGACCGCTAATTACACGCTCAGCTTCGACGCCCTGCGATCGGCACTTGTGGGAATTGACGGCTATATCGTGGTGCTGGATACCAAGGGGATTAACGTCTGGTGTGCTGCCGGTAAGGGAACCTTTGGCACCGATGAGTTGGTAAACCGGATCGAGGTGACCAAACTCGATAATATCATCCGCCACCGATTGCTGATCTTGCCTCAACTTGGCGCGACAGGTGTTTCCGCCCACGAGGTAGCGAAGCGCTCGGGGTTTAAGGTTGAATACGGCCCTGTGCGGGCAATCGACCTACCGGAATACCTCAAGAGCCATCGAGCGACACCCGAGATGCGCCAAGTGCGTTTTAACCTTTCCGATCGTCTAGTTCTCATCCCGGTAGAGCTGGTTCACGTCCTGCTACCGATGGTGATCGCGGCGGTCTTGTTGTTTTTCGTTGGCGGTTTCCTTGCTTCTGCGGGCGCAGTAGCGGCAATCCTAGCAGGAGTGGTCCTATTCCCAATCTTGCTCCCTTGGCTCCCGACAACCGACTTCAGCGTGAAGGGGTTCATCCTGGGCGGTTTGGTGACGCTTGCATTCGCCCTGGCGATACTCCTGGGCAACCCGGATGCAGTGTGTTGGCTACGGGCCGTGTGGGCGCTGACCTTTCTGCTGGGCATGCCACCGGTGACGGCCTACCTGGCTTTGAACTTTACCGGGTCGACACCATTTACGTCCAAAAGTGGGGTGAAACATGAGATATTTGCATATACTCCCATCATGGCCTTGATGTTTGGGACTGGCATTGTATTAGCAATTGCGGTTATACTTATTCGAGGGTGGGGAGGTGCGTAGTATGGTTGGTTCATACGGTTCCAATACACTTCAGTATGATCCCGAGCTGTGCATTAACTGTGGGATGTGCAGTAACGTCTGCCCACATGCTGTTTTTGCACCAGGTGAACGGGTGGCCCGGTTGGTACGACGTGAGGCATGCATGGAATGCGGGGCCTGTCAGCGCAACTGCCCGGCGTCTGCAGTTACAGTGGATAGCGGCGTGGGGTGTGCTGCTGCCATGATTCGAGCTGCCCTGACTGGCAAAAAAGAGGCTACTTGCGGCAGTGGGATTGGGTCATCCTGTTGCTACGAAGACAGGGAGGCAACGAGTTGCTGCGACACCAAGTGCGGATGAGCGTAAGGGTCTTTTATCAAACTTCCTTAATCCACAATCTAATTCATACCTAGTGCGAACCCCTTTGTTGATTTATCAATAGATCCCCAGTCTTTTTGCTGAAGTGATAGGATAGGATTCTCATAATATTTTCAA
>JABXJZ010000438.1 GCA_013375335.1 Desulfobacterales bacterium | reverse complement strand
CTGGCAACTGTTCACCTATGCCTTCCTCCATGGGGGACTCTTTCACCTCTTATTGAATATGTTTGCCCTCTGGATGTTCGGCTGTGAGCTGGAGCGGTATTGGGGCACCCGGATGTTCGTAAAATACGCGCTGGTTACTGGTATTGGTGCGGGTATATGTACCGTTGTCGTTTCTCCCAATCTCGGTATTCCGACCATTGGGGCGTCCGGCCTGATCTACGGAGTACTCCTGGCCTATGGACTCCTCTTTCCCAATCGGCTGATTTATCTGTACTTCTTGTTCCCCATCAAGGCTAAGCATTTCGTCCTGATCTTCGGGGCAATTGAACTTTTCGCCTCCCTATCGGGACCCTCCGATAACATTGCCCACCTTGCTCACCTGGGAGGAATGCTGTTTGGATTTGTCTATCTCCGATACTACTCCCTCATCTCTGGCCTCCGTCGCTACTATTATCAGAGTAAGCTCAGGAGGCACCGGAGGAAATTCCGAGTCATCGAGGATGAAGAGGATTCAGATGACTTCGGGAGGACCCTGCATTAACTAAGTGCTTCGATTCGCAATTACGCTCACGTATTCTCCAAAGTTATGGGACCGTTCTTGCTCACTCAGCACTAAGTCCTGAGTGAATAAATTCGTTACCGAATTTATGAATCGAAGGACTAAGCCAGCTGTGAATTTGTTGTCCCCTTTTCCTTATCTTATCCCTCAAGGGCAGGCATAGGAATAAAAAGCGTGAAGTATTGCCAGGCAAGGATGTCCATCCTGAGCCGATTCTAGAAGGTGATTTTTGCTTGACTTGAGCGGCTTTTTGTCGTTTCATCAACCGCAGTTTGCCCTAAGGCATTTTGCCTCAATTAAGAGCTTGCCCCATGGAGAAGAATCTCAAAATGTGCCAACCTGGCCCCTAGCGGAACGAGCGAGTTCTGCTAGGGGCGTCATATTGCCTCGATAGCCACCTTGCGATGACAATATCCGCGAAGCCCTCATTAACTAAGGTTCAGCATGTGTTCACCTGCTGTCTTTTATATTAACCACTATTATTGAACGGCCTAAGGCCGCGCATTCCAATCTCGGAAAGGAGGGAAATAAATGACACAAGAAAACAAAACCATCGAAGAGCACCTTATCGGGGGCGAGGTTCAGATGGGTAAACTGGAGCCCCTCAAGCTGGCAATGCTGCCTACTTTTCTGGGCGTATTTATCTATATAGGGCCCGGGATCCTCTGGGCAGCCCTGGCCCAGGGAAGCGGCGAGCTTATCTGGTGGCCTTACTTGACGGCCAAATATGGAGCGGCCTTCTTGGGGCTGTTGATCCCGGCCTCCCTGTTGCAGTACTGGGTCAACCTGGAGATCATGCGCTATGTTATTCTCACCGGCGAGACGCCCATGACCGGCTTCACGAGGATCGGAAAATGGTACGCCATTATCATATTCATAGGGATCTTCATTGAGAATATCTGGTTCGGGGCATACGCCGCCGCCGGAGGAACCGCCCTGGGAGCGCTTACTGGATTTCCTGCAGGATGGAGCGCGGGGGGCAGGGCCCTGTTCTGGGGCTATCTGACCATTGGCATCTATATCTTCGCCCTGACCTTTGGCCGTGTGGTCTACAATGTGGTGGAGAAGTTCTCCATGG
>JABXJZ010000118.1 GCA_013375335.1 Desulfobacterales bacterium | reverse complement strand
CCGTGGCCGCGCCTTCGTAGCGGTGCATCCTGTAGAGCTCCATTGCCCGCTTCAGGGGATCATGTGCTGGGTATCCCGGCGCTGCCAGCAGGACAACCATGAGGCTGCATGGAAGGATCCGTCTCATATTCCGTCCTCTCACGGGAAGAGAACCTCCCTTTCGCCATCCTCCACCCTCGTAACATGGATGTGATCCCACTGCTCAACCTGGGCGCGGAATGCGATCGTCCCATCGACCGAGCAGGTGACGTCATGGTTCATCTTGGCCCCTGTCCTGAGAAGGGAATTTGCGCTTTTCTGGATATCGACGATGTAGATTGGATTAAACGTGTGCCGGTCGTTCTTCACGTAGACGATGCTGTTACTGTCCGGCATCCAAGCAGGTCCCTGCTCTACATCGGGGATAATGTCCGTGGCCACTACCTTCATGACAAGCCCTTCGCCTTCGGTGGGGTCTGAACCATCAGCGGCAATCACCGCCAGAGACCACACCTTCGGGTCATTCTGCTTATTATAGTTGGTATAGAAGGCAATCTTTGCGCCATCTGGGGACCATACCGGTCTCAGGTCGTCATAAGGCCAGGTGGTCAGCGGTTTCAGGGTCTTGAGAGGCTCTTTTACATCGCCGATGAGATAAACGTCGTGATTATCGTTGCTTCCATAGTTCATCACGATTTTTTTGCCGTCAGGAGACCACTGGGGGAAAAGATATGCATTGTCCCCTCGGGTCAGCCGTCTCAGCGCACGGGTTGCGAGGTCCATCAGATAGATATCGCCGTGACCCGTGCGACCCGATACAAAAACCAGGTGATCATCGACAGGGGACCAATGCGCAAGGCCGTCCTTTGCCGTATGCTCGGTGAGTCTCTCCGTCTCGTCGCTGCCGATCGCACCGAGGTAGAGATCGTAGTTCCCGGCACCGACATTGCTCATGACCACAAACCGGTCTCCCCCAGGGGACCAGCTGAGCCCTGAGTTGTAACTCACCTCCTCGAACATGCCGGGAGGAAAGAATTGCATGCCATCATCATCCGCGGCCTGCTCCAAATATACTCTCTGGGCAATCGTGCCGACCTGGGTGGCGATGATAATTTCCCTCTTGTCGCCAATGCTCCGCTCGAATGCGATCAAGTGCCCGGAAGGGCACCACACGGGGTTCGAATCGTTGTGACCGGGCTTAATCTCAGTAAGTTCCCGTACCCACAGGGGCTCTATCACTTTCGGCACCTCTGTCTCTGGTTCCTTTCCCACCTTAACGCTCTCAGGTGCCTCCTCCGTAGGCGGCGGTTCTTCCCCCGTCACAACAGGTTTGCCTTCCTCAGGGGGCACCGTCTCTGCAGCCTTCTCCGCGGCCATATCCTGATCCACCACGTATGACTGCACCTCAGCACTGAGGCTCACGGCGGCAATGGTCGCTGCTGCAAGAACGGTACGCGCCCACCCACGGAGTTTCACGCCGCCAACCTCCACAACGCGCTAGGTCAAATCCTTTATCTGAGCCCAGTATCTCCTTGCTGCATTGCGATTTTTCACAAAGCTGCTGTCTGCCTCCAGCTTTTTCGGAAAGAAGTCAAAGTATTCACGCCAGGCAAGATTGGCCTTACCAAGGAGTAATCTTTTTTTGGTGATCATAAATAGCTTATGATAGGAAATAGCCTGGTAATAATAGGTGTCATGAACGGCCTCCTCATAGTGCTTGGTTGGAAAAAAGCGCGTATTCTGCTTGGCTATTTCTAGTTTTTGTATTGCCTTGGCAAGATTCTGGGCAGCAGCCTTCTTGTCTTGATGAATGAGTTGATTTCCCTTTTCATAGTAGGCATGTCCCAGATTGGTGTAGGTCACTGCAAATTGCTTATAGATTATCTGTTGGTTCTCAGGAAGCGACAATACGTTCTCAAACTCGCGAATAGCGGAATCATAATTATTTTTTTCGTCCATATACAGCTGTGCAAGCCTGTGGCGAGCATCTGAATAATCAGGATGTCCTTTTTCCGCACTGGCATAAGCCTGGATCGCTGCATCAATGTCCCCATTTTGTTCAGCCATCCTTCCTATTTTCAGATAATCCTTCAGAAAAATAATCTTATTTTCCCCGGTGCGTTCTATAGTTGGTTCATTGAACTCCAATACCCGTTCCCAGTCACGGTATTCGCCCCCCACCGAAAGCTTTATTTTGCGGAATCCAAAGTTCACCGGTTTACCGTCCAGAATAGGGGTTTTTCCGATTACGACACCATCAACAAAAACATCGGCCTCGGACGGCTGAGACTCGACCTTAAACAGGGCGGTGGCAACATCAAGGAAGAACTCTTTTACCTGCTTGTCTTCATCCACGCTGATGGTCTCGTGCACCGGCCGATGACCGTAACGGGAGAGGAGAATATCGTACTCCTCATAAAGATGCACAGGTATCTCCACTGTACCATTCGAACGGGTAGTTCCAACCCAGGTATTATTGAGATACACATTTACCCCCCACAATGGCGCTGCATCGGGCGGAGATCCGCCTTTGGCTAATACAAGAAAGGAACCCTCCGCAACCTCTCTTTCTTCTTCAAGGTATATGCGCCGGACGAGCTTGTCTCCTATATTGATTTCCTCCCCCTCGTTTATGGTGACAATCTCGGCCCATGACGATGTTTCGCCATTCTCCCTGACAATGACTATCCCTGCTTCATGATAACCCTTCACTCTGCCGGACCAGTCTGAATCAGCAGCCATGTATTTGAACTCATTACCCCGTCTGATCCTATGGTCGAGTTTTCCGAGATTAATTCTGTAACGGTTAGCTTCAATAGCGTCAATTGTTCCTTCAAAGGGGAATTGATCTATGATATTGTTGACGATCAATTTTACAGTATTCTCGATCTCCTTTTTCTTATTGACTTTGTTTATTTGACTCAGGATTGCATTTCCATCAGCAAAGTTGACCGTGGTTTCGATGGTCATCCCCTGATCGTCCTTCGACACACTCCCCGCGATAATCATATCAACGGATCTGATAAGCCGCGTATTTTGCCAACCTTTTGTTGAAGCAGTCTCCATATCAAGGCTTGTTTGCAGCATCTCCTCCCGAAGTTTTGGCTTCGGCACCTCCAGAAGGCTTGAATAAATAGATAGATTATCGCTGAGCGATTTTTCAATCATGCTCAGGATTTCGGATAAATCCTCTTCCGGGGTGTTGTTTATATACCCATATATACCCACCTTGAGTGGCTCTGGCTTTGCAGGATAGAAAAACCGTTCGATACTTTGCTTGCCTTCTAAGTTGATCGTTGTCAGCCACTGTTCAGGAATATATCCGGGAGCAGTGAGTTTGAGTTGCGCCCCTTTAGCCGGTTTGCCTCTGTATACATATGTGTACACGCCTTTGGCATTGGTCTTGCCCACCGGTTTATCATCGATATTTACGACGACATCCGGAATTCCTTTTGAAACACCATATGCCTCAGTAAGTGCCACAATAGAGATAGTGGCCTTTTTTACCGCTTCCTTTACGGGTGCCTTTACCGCTGGTTTCTTTGCTGCTGGTACCTTTGCTACCCTTTCCTCTGCTGCTGGTGCCTTTACCGCTGGTTTCTTTGCTGCTGGTACCTTTGCTACCCTTTCCTCTGCTGCTGGTGCCTTTACCGCCGGCTTCTTTGCTACCGCTTCCTCTACGGGTGCCTCTGCTGCTGGTACCTTTGCTACTGTTTCCTTTTTAGGAAGAGAGACTTCCATCCTTTGCCCGGGTTTTACTGTGACTGTTTTTAGCCACGTGGTGTATCCTTTTTTGGTTACCCTAAGGTGTAAGCCTTTCTCCGGCAGAACCCGATAATTATATACGTACTCTCCGTGTTCGTCGGTCTTTACATTCGTTTTACCTTCAATACCTTGAATACGGATCGAAGCACCGTGAAGCGGCTCACCACTGTCTGTGACAACGAGGGTAAAATACTTCGTCGCTTTGAGGTCGACTTTGAAAGGATACCTGTCCACCGCCCGGTCCTTCGGCAGCTTCACCACGAATGAATCCTTCCAGGGCTCGATATGATATCCTGTGGCTTCTTTCTGAACAGCCACCAAGACCTCTGCGCCGGGTTGTCTCTTGATTCTCTTTGAAAAATATCCATTGCTGTCAGTAGCCCCCGAATCCGCCCCATCTAGTAGAACCTTGGCCTGGGGGGCCGGTTTGCCGTCCAGAGTGACACTCACCTCAACCTCAAGTTCTGCCTGTTTCCCGGTTCCACACGCAAAGATCAGAATCGATGAGAACACGACCAAAACTATTTTTGTGATTTGCTTGACCATGGTGTATACCTCCTAAAAAACATGACCGACCATTGGGACCATCGGCCAGGAAATAGGCATCGCCTCTGTCATGATCCTGGCGATGCATTTCATCTTAAAAACCATACCGTGCGATATCTGAAAAGAAAATGAGGCTACATTCCGGGTGGCCGAATGTTTACTTCTCCGGGATTTATGATCTTATCGGCATCGGAACTGGAGCCCGCGATAGATTTCCGCTTGCCTTCGGGAATTTTCTTGAGTTGGAACTCCAACTTCTCACGGGTGCTGCTGCCTATCTCCACAGTCTGTGTTTCTGTATCATAGCCGAT
This sequence comes from Desulfobacterales bacterium, assembly GCA_013375335.1. Taxonomy (GTDB): domain Bacteria; phylum Desulfobacterota; class DSM-4660; order Desulfatiglandales; family B25-G16; genus JABXJZ01. The sequence goes on along the minus strand of JABXJZ010000118.1, from coordinate 732 downwards.
TCTGGCGGCCTCCACCTTATAAGTGCCCTCCGTTATTGCGTCCTTTTCAGACTCAAATTCTCCAGCTTCATCTACGATTATCGAGTAGGAGGCCTTTTCCACCTTGGCGGTGGTATTAATCATATGCACGACCGTGCCCTTCGGACTTTCTCCGACAACAGGCTCCATATCAGTGTCTAGGAGCTGAACCGTGCCGTAAATCTTTGGCGAGCAGCCCGAAAGGAGTAATGCCACAGCGGCAAATAAGGATAATTGAGTGATTCTATGATTCATAGCTCTTTCCTCCTCTAATGTTAAAATTGCGAGGATTGATATCTACAATCGCCTGGGGGTAGAAGACCCGCTCCGTTCCTCACTACTTAGTCGCCCTTTTTTGGGCTTCAATTTTTTTCCCTTTTTGGGCCTTAATCTTTTGAGCTTTAATTTGTTTGATTAGCCTTTTGATCTTCAGCTTGGTAGTGTCAAATTCAGCTTTGACCCGAATGCCATCAGATTCTATGCTGAGTTTCTTGGTCTTTAAATTTGCTATCTGTCTTATGTTATCTTCCTTGTCCCCCAGATTTGAGCTGTCTATCGCTTCAAACTTTTTTATCTCCACCTCTAACTCCGCCTTGCTTTCAAGGATTTCGGCCAGTCGCATTCCATAATCTGCATACCGTCTCTCAAGAAGTGCCCGTTCTTTTTGCAGCTCGGCAAGCTTCACGACTTCTCTGGCGGTTTTCGCTTTGGCCT
>JABXJZ010000437.1 GCA_013375335.1 Desulfobacterales bacterium | reverse complement strand
GAGCTGGAACAAACCTTTGTTAAGCTTTCCCGAAAACTCTCCAAAGAGCAGATCATCTTCATCCAAGAAAAGGTTCGGCAGATTTTGGCTAAAGCCAAGTGCATTACCGTATCGGCATCTGTGGCCCTCTCAAGGGATGCGGCAGATGACCACTATCTTGGTTTATGCAAGGAGGCAAAAGCCGATTTTCTGATTACCGGAGACAAAGATCTACTGAGCATCTCGCGAGAAGATCTCAGAAAGCATGGAGTTTCCTGCCTGATCCTGACACCAAAATCGTTCCTGGAATCCGCTTGCTAGGTTCCTATTGTTACTGCTTCTCAGTATACTGTCCAGGATGGACAGCCTCGGATTGGGAGATGCGAGTAGGTTTCGAAAGTTAATGACCCTCATCTCTCTCTTCAACAAGAAGGGGGAGCAGGTGTTGCTTTTTGCTGGTCGCAGAGAATGTGGGGTCACCTATAGGTTGCGGCCTGGCAAGGGCGTGTAGTTTTGTAGGAGGGAAGCCTACTCAGGTAGCCGCTAGCCACGGGCCAGGGATGGAATTTTGTAGGGATAGTAGTAAGAGTGGCTTGACAAAAAAGTGAAAGTTTTCAACAACGTCCCTTCCTTTGGGCAAAGAGCTCTTTTGTAAGAGTCCCTTCGAGGGATTGTTTGATCTCCTGAATTGTTTCCTGAACTTCTCGAATTACTGTTTTGACTTTCTGGTCATCCATGGTAGAAGTGAATCCGACCACCCATAAGGCCGCCGGGGCTGAGGAAGCGGAAAGCAGAGGGACAGCTACCGCCCAGACGCCAGTGATGTATTCTTCATCATCCACAGCGTATCCCCGCTTCTTCACTTCTTCAATCTCCCTGAGAAATTGTTTATGATCGATCACCGTCTTTGAAGTGTAACGGGTCAGACCCTTCTTCTGTATAATCTCTTTTGCTTTTTCCTTGTCTATCTGGGAAAGAATGACCCGACCGGTGGCCCCTGTGAGAAGGGGGAGCCTCGTTCCAGGAGGAGAGGTGATCTTCATCTCATTCCGCGATTCCACCGTATCCACAATGGTTACGTGATCTCCGTTTAAAACGCCCAGAAAAACGGTCTCACCAACTTTCTCCATCAATTTCTCCATGGGCTTCCGGGCTAAATCCTTCAATCCAATCTTCGCATAGTTGGTCCTGCATAGTTCCATGAGGCTGTAGCCGAGCGTATACTTTTTATGAAGCGGTTCACGAACGAGAACACCCATCTCCTCCAGAGCAGCAGTGATCCCATGAACCGTGCTTTTTCCAATCTTGAGCTTTTTTGAGAGATCGCTTATGCCCAAACCGTTTGAAGCTACTGAGATTGCATAAAGAATCTTAAAGGCCTTCTTAACTGCAGGTGAAGAGTAAGTGGATTTTTTCATATGTTCACCCGATTGAACTTTTTAATCAATATCAGATTCTATTCAACCTTGTCAATATTTTCTACCATTTGTTTTCGAAAATATTGACAAAAATAGTTGCATATGATGCGATGAGTCAGAATTTAGATTGTTCACTCTAAAGAACTTTTTCCTTCTTCGGGACCTAACTCCACGCACTCCTATTCTTGCATTCCTTTTGCTTATATCCTAAACTTTATTTTAAAGATCGGAAGAGCACACG
>JABXJZ010000436.1 GCA_013375335.1 Desulfobacterales bacterium | reverse complement strand
TTCTTTGAACTTAGCTTTCCACCCTGGTCTGCATTGTAGCACCGGGTCTTCTAAGTATTTGCTGAGTATTCTTTCGCCGACTACGCGACTCTCGAGCTTGTAGTACGTTAGCCACCTTCTGTACGTGTCCACAGGCTTTCCGTGGATGGTTAGTGGTATCTGGATGCATGGAATTGTGGCCATCCTGGTGTTGGTGAGCCTCTCGGTCTCTTTTATGGCCTTGAAGAAAGTGTTGGTCAGCTTGTTATCAGGCATGATCCCTGCTGCTGCCACTGTCAGGCCGTATTTCTCAACAGCTACTCTGAGAATCTTCACGGTGTTCCTGATATCAGAGAACCTAGCTCTGTACTCACGGTTCTTCTCAGGTCCTTGGTAGGACTCGCCTATGAATGGTAGGTGTCCTAGGATAAGCCTTGGAACGGGTGTGTCCCGTATCTTCCGGAGCGGAAAGCCGCAGGCTGTTATGTAATCTCTCATGCCTCTGATTGTTATGTAGAGAGAGACATTATTAGAGTTTGCTGAGTCTGATGTCTCTGAGGCGTATAAAGGGAGGCTATACGTAACCTGAAGTTCCATTCACGGCGATCTTTGTTACTCGCCAATATCCTTCGAGATTGGGCTTGAAGCCGGTTGTCAGGAGGGAGGCCGAGAATACGCGTCTGCATGATTGAGGCACCGGTAAGTTCTCACAATGCTTGTTAGGCAAAGTCTAAAAGCCAACGAGGACATCTTAGGTACAATATGAAGACAGGAGGTTTCTGGCTTGATTGGATCTACGAGTCTGACTTCTCTGCCCCGTTTACGAAACTACACAAGCCACAGAGTCTCAAGCTTTGACAAGACAGGCGGCAACAGAGACGCTTGGCAGATCAAGAGCAATGAGCGGAGGATCCTCGCCGATATTGAGGGTCCGGGTTGTATAAAGCATGTCTGGATGACTTTGGGGATACCGAAAGAGGATTATACGCGTCGGATAGTCTTGCGCTTCTACTGGGACGGCGCGTCTGAGCCAAGCGTGGAATGTCCGATAGGGGACTTCTTCGGATTAGGCCATGGCATTCGCAAGAACTTTATAACAGTTCCCCTGCAGATGAGCCCGCAAGACGGCAAGGGCTTCAACTCCTGGTGGCCTATGCCCTTCAAGAAGAGGGCTGTCATCGAGGTCGAGAATCAAGGGAAAGAGGCTTGCTGGCATTATTTCTACATCAACTACGAGAAGTATAGATCGATTGAGGCTGTAGAAGGCTTGGCATACTTCCACGTACAGTGGAGACGTGAGGCGGATACCAAGGGATGGGCATATGAAGACCGCCTTGACCGAGAGTCTATGGAGAAGGATCGCCGCTACTACAACAAGGATGAGAAGGAGAACTACATAATCCTAAAGGCCAACGGGAACGGCATCTACTGCGGCGCACACTTGGACATAGACTGTTTCCACCGCAACCCCAACGACTGGTACGGCGAAGGAGATGACATGATCTTCATCGATGGAGAGAAGTGGCCTCCCTCCTTGCACGGAACAGGCACCGAAGATTGGTACCACTGCGCTTATGGTCCTAGGCAGGAGTACAACGCCCCGTACCATGGCATCATCTTGTACAGCGGCACCTCAGACTGGCCCTATAGAGGAAAACAGAC
>JABXJZ010000012.1 GCA_013375335.1 Desulfobacterales bacterium | reverse complement strand
CTGTGACCCTCGGCTTGTAAGGCCGATGCTCTCCCACTGAGCTACCCGCCCGTAATTAGTGTGCAGTCACCTGAGATTGAGCCTCTTCTTTTGGCAAGGTAAAAGGCTCGAACTTGTCCTCCGGGAGAAAGAGTTCTTCACCTTTTCCCAGAATAAGGGCCTCCTTAAGGACCTCATCCATGTGCCGGATAGGGACTAACTCGACTTTCTTGAGAACCCTCGGCGGTATCTCCTCGATATCCTTTTTGTTGTCTTGAGGAATGAGAACCCTTTGTATTTCACCCCTGTGGGCAGCTATTATCTTCTCCTTGAGACCTCCTATGGAAAGTATCTTGCCCCTGAGAGTTATTTCACCGGTCATAGCCAGGTTTCTCTTAACCCGTTTCCTTAATAGAGCGGAGGCAATCGATGTAGCTACCGTGATGCCCGCCGATGGCCCATCCTTAGGGGTTGCACCCTCAGGGATATGGACGTGTATGTCTACCCGTTCACAAAAATCGTCAGGCAGGCCGAGCCTTCTTCCCCTTGTGCGAACATAGCTTAAGGCGGCTTTAGCTGATTCCTTCATCACATCCCCAAGAGTACCTGTTAAAACCAAGTTCCCCTTTCCTGGCATAACGGTAGTCTCTATCTGGAGCAACTCGCCACCTGCGCTCGTCCACGCCAAACCAGTGGCCATACCGATCTCGTCTTTTTCCTCAGTCCTCCCATACTGAAATTTGTGGACACCTAAGTAACGATGAAGGGAATTTGCATTAATCCGCAGCCTTGTAGCCATGCCTTTTTTGCTCACCTCTTTAGCCACCTTCCTGCAAACAGCAGCTATTTCCCTTTCAAGGTTTCGAACCCCCGCCTCTCTCGTATAATATCTGGTTATGTTCAAAATAGCCTGATCGGAAAAAGAGATATTATCCTCGGTGAGGCCGTTTTGTTGGGTCTGCTTCTTTATCAGAAACCTTTTGGCAATATGCAGCTTTTCGATCTCCGTATAACCAGGCAGCCTTATGATCTCCATCCTATCCTGTAAGGGCGGTGGAATACCGAAAAGGTCATTGCCCGTGGTTATGAAAAGGACCTCTGAAAGGTTGTAGTCAAGATCGAGATAGTGGTCATTGAAGGCATTGTTCTGTTCTGGGTCGAGCACTTCCAGAAGGGCAGCTGATGGATCGCCCCTGAAATCGGTACTCATCTTGTCTACCTCATCCAGGCAGAAGACGGGGTTGTTTGATTTTGCCCTTTTAAGATACTGGATGATCTTTCCCGGTAAAGCCCCGATATAGGTTCTCCTATGACCTCGTATCTCAGCTTCGTCCCTGACACCGCCCAGAGAGAGCCTGACGAAATTCCTTCCCAGGGCCCTTGCCACAGATTTGGCTAAGGAGGTCTTGCCAACACCTGGCGGACCAACAAAACAGAGAATAGGTCCCTTGATCTTCTTTGTGAGTTTCTGGACAGCTAAATATTCCAGGATCCTCTCCTTAGGCTTGGATAGGCCATAATGGTCCTCTTCAAGTATGGTTTCGGCCTCCTGGATATCTAGTTTGTCCTTTGTCTTGGTGAGCCAGGGCAAGGATAGAATCCAATCAATGTAGTTCCGTACAACTGTGGCCTCTGCGGATTGGGCGGTCATCATTTTCAATTTCTTAAATTCGTGTCTAACCTTTGCCGCGGCCTCCTTTGGTAGGTTCTTGTTCTTTATCCTTCTTTCGAGGTCCTTGAGCTCACTGGCAAAATCGTCCTGCTGACCCATTTCCTTCTGTATTGCCCGCATCTGCTCGTTGAGGTAATAGTTCTTTTGCGTCTTCTCCATCTGTTTCTTGACCCTCTGCCTCAGGCTCTCCTCGAGCTCAAGGATATCGTTCTCAGCAGTCAATACCTTGTAAAGCTTTTCAAGCCTACCATTTACATCCTCTATCTCCAGCAGGGATTGTTTTTCCTTTATCTTGGTAATCAGATGAGCCGCCACAGTATTAACAAGTTGAGATGGATCGGTAATGGAGGTCACTTGCTCAACTACATCGTCATCAATCTTTTGGTTGAGCCTCGCATAGGACTCAAATGAGGAATGGATACTCCTTATGAAGGCCTCGGTCTTCACGTCTGGTTCGTAGTGTTCAACAATTTTCTCCGCCTCAACCATAAAGAAACCAGCCTCGGGCAGATAGTTCTTGATCTTGGCCCTGCTTTTTCCTTCCACTAGGCCCTTGACCGTTCCGTCAGCCATCTTAAGCAGCTGAAGGACTGTGGAAAGGGTACCAACGGAGTATATATCCCTCAGGCTCGGGTCATCCATTTTGGCATTCTTCTGGGTGACCAGAAAGATGTCCTTCTCTTGGGACAATGCATATTTCAGTGCATTGATGGATTTCTCCCTTCCGACGAACAGCGGCACTACCATACCGGGGAATATAACTATATCCCTGAGGGGAAGTAATGGAACTTGCTTTTTCTCTCGCTTCAAGAATTCCTCTAGGGTGTTCTTTTTAAACATGGCCAACCCTTAGGCGTATTCAATCTGGTTTTCGTACAGCAACAGTGGGGGCTCATCCTTCAGGATAACTTCCTCTCCTATGACACATTCGGTCACGGCCGATCTGGAGGGAAGATCATACATAATATCCAGCATCACTTTTTCGAGAATTGCCCTCAGTCCCCTGGCGCCTGATTTCCGATCAAGTGCTTCCTTGGATACTGCCCTCAACGCATCCTCAGTGAACCCCAGTTTTATGTCCTCCATTTCGAAGAGTTTTTCATACTGTTTAACGAGGGCATTCTTGGGCTCCGTCAGGATCCTCACTAAGGCCTCAAGGCTCAATTCCCCGAGAGAGGCGATGACCGGGAGTCTGCCGATAAACTCCGGTATTAAACCAAACTTGAGGAGATCTTCAGGTTGAACCAAGGATAAGATTTCCTCAAGTGTGAGGTTACTCTGGCCTCTAATGTCGGCCTCAAAACCCACTGTCTTACTCCCGATCCTCGACAGGATTATCTTGTCGAGGCCATTAAAGGTCCCTCCGCAAATAAAGAGGATGTTCCTGGTGTTTACCTTCAAAAAGTCCTGCTGGGGGTGCTTTCTGCCACCTTTGGGGGGTATATTGGCTATCGTACCTTCTAATATCTTTAGGAGGCCCTGCTGAACCCCCTCTCCTGAAACATCCCTGGTTATCGAAGGACTATCCGATTTTCTCGCAATCTTGTCTATCTCATCAATATAGACGATGCCTTTCGAGGCCCTTTCGATATCATAGTCTGCCATTTGCACGAGACTGAGGATTATGCTCTCGACATCCTCACCCACATAACCGGCTTCAGTTAGCGTCGTAGCATCCGCGATAGTAAACGGTACATTCAATATCCTTGCCAAAGTCTGTGCCAGAAGTGTCTTCCCTGAACCAGTGGGCCCTATCAAGACTATATTGCTCTTATCGATCTCGACATCTTCGCTGCCGAGGTTTGCACCAATCCTCTTATAGTGGTTATGGACTGACACGGAAAGGACCTTTTTAGCCCTGTCTTGCTCGATCACATACTGGTCCAGGCTCTTCTTTATCTCCTGTGGCTTGGGGAGGAGATCTTTGTGTTTATCCTTCTCTTCCTGTCCGTATTCTTCCTGGATGATTTCGCTGCACAGGGAAACACATTCATCGCAGATGTAGACTGACGGTCCAGCAATCAGTTTTTTAACCTCATCCTGACTTTTACCACAGAAGGAACACACAAGTTCACCCGATGGGTTATTTTTCCTGGTCATTTGGTACTACCTCCCTTATGCTTCTCCCTCTCTATCATTTCCCTTTTTGTTATCACCTTATCTACAATACCATATTGCAGCGCCTCCTGGCCGCTCATGAAATAATCCCTCTCCGTATCGTTTTCTATCTTCTTCTGATCCTGGCCTGTGTGCAGGGCAAAAAGCCCATTGATCGCCTTTTTAATCCGTATTATCTCCCTGGCCTGGATATCTATATCCGTCGCCTGCCCCTGTGTTGTCCCCATCGGCTGGTGCATCATAATCCTGGAATGTGGCAGGGCAAACCGCTTCCCTTTAGTGCCTGCGGCTAATAGGAGGGCAGCCATGCTGCTCGCTTGTCCAGTGCAGATCGTAGTAATGTCGGATTTCACATATTGCATCGTATCATAGATAGCCAGGCCCGCCGTAATTGAGCCTCCAGGGGAATTAATATAGAGGTTTATATCTTTATCTGGATCCTCGGATTCCAAAAACAGAAACTGTGCGATGATAATATTCGCCATATCATCGCTCACCTGCTCACCCAAGAAGATAATCCTATCCTTTAAGAGGCGTGAGTAGATATCATACGCCCTTTCACCTCTAGAGGTTTGCTCAACGACTATTGGTATCAACATTTTGCCCTAGTACCTTTCAATCTTTTGTGTCCTTTTGGGATATATCCTCTACCTCAATGATGTTAGCACCTTGTACAAGGTGATTCAAGATCTTTTCAACCAAAAGCTGGTCTCTGAACTGGTCCATGAGGTTGTTTTTTTCATAGTATTGTTGAAGCGTAGCGAGATCATTTCCTGTTTGGGCGGCAAGCTCCTGAAAACCCTTCCTTATATCCGAGTCCTCAATTCTTATTGCTTCCATATCAGCCATCTTTCCTAACACGAGTTTTTCCTTGACCCTTTGCTCAGCGCCTCTCCTCAGGTCCCTTCGCAGTTTCTCCTCTGAAATACCAGCTGATTCCAATGTAGTGCCGGTGCGAAGGGAGTTTTGTCTTATGTGGGCTAGTGAGCGTTCGATCTCGCTTTCAACCATAGCCTGAGGGAGCTCGAAATCTACTGAAGCAGCTATCTTCTTGAGGAGTCGACCCCTTAGTTCCCTATTTATCCTCCTCTCTTCTTGAAGGGCAATATCCTTCTCCACCCTCTTCCTCAAATCCTTTAAGGACTTGAGATCGGCACCGAGGCCCCTTGCAAAATCGTCATCAAGTTCAGAGAGCTCCTTCTTCTTGATATCCTGAACGTGGATGCGAAAGGTAACGCTCCTGCCGGCCAATCTCCTATCACCAAAGTCCTCATCGAAATCTATTACTATATCCTTCCTGTCATCCTTTTTGAGACCCACGATGCCTGATTCAAGTTCGGGATGAAAATGGTTGCTTCCTACATGGATCATAAAGTTTTTCGCCTTTATGCCCTTAAGGGGTTTATTCTTCCAGATCCCTTCATAGTCGACGATTACATAATCCCCCTCTCTTATCCCCCTGTCCTCATCGATGGTGACCAGCTTGGCGTACGCCTCCTTTATTTCCTCGAGTCTTTTTTTAACATCATCTTCGGAGATATCCAAGATCTCCTTCTCCACGGAAATACCCATATAGTCCTTTAGCTCAAAGTCCGGCCTTACCTCCACGGTCACAGTATACTTGAAGTTTTTGCCCGGTATTATGGCCTCATCCTCAATAGATGGGCCTCCTACTGGGACAAGTTCGGTCTCTTGAATCGCTTTAGGAAAGGACTCCTCTATTAAATCATGCCTTACATCGTCCAAAATCTCTTTTCCGTAGTACTGCTCGATTATCCTCCTTGGGGCCTTACCAGGCCTAAAGCCCCTGATCCGAACACTCTTTGAGATCCGCCTGTAGGCCTGATCCAGCTTCCTAGTTACCTCTTCCGCATCGATCTCGACATTAAGCCGCCTTTTTACCTGGCTTATTTCCTCAATGCTTGTTTCCATGCCCTCTCACCAAAGCTGACTGTGGTGCGAGAGAGGGGAGTCGAACCCCTACCCGACAATGCGGGCTGGATCCTAAGTCCAGTGCGTCTGCCAGTTCCGCCACTCTCGCACCTCCCTACCACTAGTACCTCGAGGCGATAACCTTACGATTAATTATTCAGCTATTATGTGTCAAGGGGTAAAAGCGGGTACCCTCTCTGCCGCCTTTAGCTTTTCTGTCTTTAGAGTGTAAATCAACTTGAAGACAAGACCTAGAAACGTGCCAAATGGAGAAGATCGTACCGAGGACAAGAGCTCGATCATTTGGGCATGTTTTTCCAAAAACAGCGGCATCACCCGGACACTTCCCCATTCGATGGGTACATTGCCATATGCCTTTTTCGCATAGCCCTTGAGCCCCCATAAACTGAACAGATGTGCCTCTCCAAAGATAGAGTCGTGAAACAGGGCGAAGAATTTCTTACACATGCACCCCGCAGAAAGGCTGTTGAGCACTCCTACAAATACCTTATTCCTTGTGACCCTCCCCGCCTCCCTGAGTGCTGCAAGGGGGTCATCAAGGAATTCCAATGTAAAGATAAGGGTAGCGAGGTCAAATTCATTATCCTCGAAGGGTAGATCCTCTGCCCTGCCGATCCTTAGGGAGGCCTTATCCCCCAACCTTGACCTTGCAATATCCAGCATATAGGGAGAGGCATCAAGGCCTGTTACATCGAATCCTAATCGATAAAAGAGGAGGAGATGATTTCCCGTCCCGCAACCAATATCTAAAATTCTCTCTCCTTTTCCGGGTCTTAAGAGGCGTACGATAAGTTCGCTGCTTAACCTATCGACTAAGATTCCCTCGGGGGACTTTTCCCATGCCTCATAAAGCCTAGCTAATCTTGGATCAAATACATGCCCCATGGATCAGGTTCTCAGATCACCCTCAATGATTCTTTGGTTTTGAAAACTCTCCATATAATATAGCACGATAGAGGGATCAGGTCAGCCTATAGAGAGAATTCTAACCCGCATTCGAGGTCATTCTATGAACCTGGGGATCCCTAAGACCTCAAAGCCTCCGGTTTCAAGGGCTCTTATAAGTTCTTCGACGTTGGTCTTCTCAGGGGCAAAGGTTACAGTTGCTCTGGACGTCGCAGTATTAACCTCCACATGCACCGCCCCCTCAACGCCCCTTAGGATAGAACCTACCCTGTCTGCCTCGTCCCCTCACCCGCCGCATTCCGGGACGTACAGCTCAACTACTCTCTCTGTACCCACAAGCAGGTGCTTGGAGACCTGATTGGAAGCACACGCCAGCACAAGCAAGCTCAAAAGCAACGCAAAGATATGGGTAGCTCTGCCCCTATTTGAGCATCCCACCGATAATAAGCTCAACCGCCTCCTCTTCTTTCAGGCCACGTGACATAAGGGTCTCGAGTTCCTTCTGATTAACTCTCCCTATGGCTGCCTCGTGGGTTACCTGTGCGTGCGCATGTAGGACGCTGACCAAGGGAACAGCCTTGGCTGTTGCCTCACCTTGAACGACCTCTACACAGTCCACATGCCCCCGAGCATTGGGAGCTGAAGCCCCCAGTTCGCTAATAACTTCGCTCTCTGCCCTCTCACGAACTGCTATCCTGCTCTTGATCAATCCCCTTGCCCCTCTGCCAGTCAATTGTCCACTCTCCTTAATCCTGATCTTATCCTCTCCATAGCCATTTATCCTAGCTACCATCTCTATGGTTCCATTTTCATCTGCCTCAGCCTGATAATCAATATCAAGGGTTCCTACCCGACCCTTTACCAAAAGGAAGTTGGTCATGATCCGAGCATCCTTTCCTACCCTTATCCTCGCTTGCGGGATAACCTCAACACCACCAGTGAGGCCATGATAGTGAACCTCTTCATAGGTAAGTGCAGCGCTATCCTCCAAGGTATACAGGGCATCCATAATGTGTTGGACCTTTATTGCATTAGGAAAAACACAATGGGCAAGAATCCTTATCTCTGCTCCTTCTCTTATGAGGGCATTCAGCTTGATTTCCTGTCTGCCCTCTTTGGGCAGGACACCAAAACATAAATGCACGGGATTAGCGACCTTGGTGCCTTCATCAACCCTAAGATCAACATCGATGCCCCTCTCCTTCTCCCTTGCAGTTACCGTAAGCCCATCTGTTGACTGGGAGCCGAGGACCTTGTTCTGGTTGACGACTAGATGGGCGGTCTTCGGATCCTTAAAGACATCTGGGGTCCCACCTGCCTCCTCATATGCCTTCACCATCATTTGGTAGTCTTGCATCAATTCTGCCTCACTTTCGTCATCTTCTCACTTAAACTGGGGACACACCAGGCATCTGGTCTCAAAATATTCTACTACCTCCTGGCAAGGGCCTTGCTTAACTAAATAGCCCTCACCTATGAGTGCTGCTCGTTTGGCAATCCTCGCTACATCTGCTCTATGAGTGATCAGAACTACTGTTGTACCCCTATCTCGAAGGTCACGGACAAATTCAATAATCCTATCCAAAGCCAGCATATCGATGCCCGAGTCCGGCTCATCGAGGATAGCCAATCGGGGTCTCATAGTGAAGATAGCTGCTAATTCAATGCGTTTTCTCTCCCCACCGCTTAGGGTCTTATCCACCTTCCGTTTCAAATACTCCTTGGGATCGAGAACGACATTTTGCAAGGCACCTTCAACCTCCGCCCTATCTTTCTTCTTCATACCTAGCAGGAGATAATCCTCCACGGTAATACCTTCAAAACGAGCCTCCTGCTGCCAGGCAAGGGTGATTCCCAACCGCGCCCTTTCCCAGATGGGCAGATTATTAATCTCCTTACCGTCAAAGACAATCCTCCCCTCATTTGGCCGATAGCCATTACAACCCATGATAGCATAAGCCAAACTACTCTTGCCTGCTCCGTTAGGTCCGAGGATGCCGTAAATCTCCTTGGGGTTAACTTCAAAGTCTATCTCCCTCAGGATTACCTTGTTGTCTTTCTGAATATTCAAGTTCTCTATCTTCAACATGGTAACTCCTTATGTATTCCTCCTGCCCATCATCTCTATACCCAAAATAATGCCAGGGGCAATACATAAAGACTGATGGAAAAGGACACAAAAAAGTTCAGCCTGGTCAAGGCTGAACCACTGTGATGTATCACCTGGTCGGGACGACTGGATTTGAACCAGCGACCCCAGCGTCCCGAACGCTGTGCTCTACCAGACTGAGCCACGTCCCGACTTTATCTAATTGGCTCCTTGATGATAGATACTCCAACGAGAAAAGTAAAGGAAAATTGCCACAAATCCGGTGAGGATCTAATACAAGCGTATTTTTGGCCTTATCAAGTTGATAAAATCCTCTAAAATCCTTTCCGTAGCTCCCCAGATAACAACACCCCTATATATATAGGCAGGTGTCTCAAAGGTGTGCCCTTCTTGAGTTATGGGAAAAGGGCGTGGTTGGGAAGCATCGAAAAAGAACTGCAAGGGGACCTCAATCAGGCTCTCAACCTCCGTCTCATTAACGGTAAATGCATAGGGGAACGGCACCACTCCGACAAAGGGATGGATGATGAAGCGAGACCTGACTGTGCGCATATCATTGAGCTGACCCATGATCTCTATATCCTCTTCTCTGATGCCTATTTCCTCAAAGGTTTCCCTCTTGGCAGCGCTTTCCAGACTATTATCCGCCTCATCCACAACCCCCCCGGGAAAGGATACCTCGCCCTTATGATACTCTACTGTACTTGTCCGCTTTGTAAAAAGGATCCACCAGCGGCCATCTCTGACAAATAGGGGCAAGAGAACAGATGCCTCAGTATAATCAGTCCCCTTTCCCTCAATCCTTTCCGGCCTTCTACCAGCCAAAAGGGCCTTAAGGTCCTCTTTCAGTTGATCCGCCTTCAGCATATCTATCGTTTTTAGAGGATTGTTGCCTGCCTATGGGCTGGAGGGGGAGGCTGTTCCGTTAAGATTACCCCCTGCCGTAGGTTTCCATATATCTGTCGAATTCCTCCTTTGTCGCCTTATCAATGGGTCTTTTCCCCCCCGAGATAAGAAGAGGAATCCTATTGCCATAGAGGCACTCTACTATCTCCCTGATACCGGCAACTGAAAGAAATGGGATACCTGTGTTCGAGGTGAACTCCGCCGTTGGATTTGATCCCTTTCTATTGAGGATAACGTTTCCCTTCTCATCATAGACAGCCGTTGTCTGCTCCCTATCTACAGCGACGCCTAGGCCTACTGTCTCACACCGAAAACCGCGAGCACTCGTCTCTTTATTGATCTTATCTATGAGCTCGTACTTCGTTTGCATAGAGGTTAGGACGTCGTCTACAACAAAGACCCTGCAACCATCGAAGAAGGTATTGTTTACAAAGAGGGCAGCAGATGAAGACCTCTCGCCATGCCTCTTGGCCTCTTTCCTGTCGTAGTCAAAGAGAAGATCACGGCCGTGATAGTGAAAAAGGGCAGTTGCAGTAGCTGAGGCAATAGCGCTCCCTTTGTAGGACGGTCCGATGATAATATCTATCTTATCTCCAAGGGATCTGCTAACAAGCATCTCAGCAAAAAAGGAACCCAACTCAAGGAGCAACCGGCCAGTACAGAATTTGCCCAAGTTGACAAAATAGGGGGTTGGCCTCCCATCCTTCAGTACCAGATCCCTGTCGAAGAATAAGGCCCCTGTCTCTGCAAGGATTAAGCTCAAGCGCTTTTTATATTCCTCCATGTCTGGATTTTTCACATTTTTTGACCAAGAAATCAATACGATATTCAACCCCATCCCCTTCGGGACACAAGCAGCGCTACGTCATAGTAAAACCTAACATATTGATTCTTTGGCTCATTTGTGGGTATGGGTATCTTTTTTTTCATTATGCCCTCACATGGTTCAGACTAGTGGGCGTTTCAAAATGGTTTATATAGATGGAGCCTATTATTCTAAGGCTTATGGCGCAATAAACCATTTTGAAACGACCCAATAAAGCCTCGCGTTATAGGGCATAATGAAAAAAAAGATACCCATACCCACAAATGAGACAAAAAATCAATATGGTAGGTTTTACTATGACGTAGCCCTGGGTGGCAAGATAAGTAGCCACAGGCAAAATTATCTGATACGGGATTATTTTTAAGATCCCTCGACCAAGATCTTGACGCAGAGGATGGGCTGCCTGGATAATCTTGCACATCTTCTAAAGTCAATGCTCCTTCCGGCACTATGAGCTCACCGCTGCCATCTTCTCGATACCGGACACTGCACTGCTCGATATAAGCGTCTGTTCTTAGAGGAAGAAACAATTCTCCAGGATGTAAGTATAAGATCGGTTCATATTGGGGGAGCAGAGGTGGAAACGCAATCTATCTAGCGAGAACTAATTCCTTTTTAGCTTTTCAAATACTTTTACTTCTTTGCTCCTTTGCTATATAATGAGCTAACTACGTGAGAGACGGCTGCTGTGACGCACCGAGGAGCTCTTTCTTCTTTTCGGCCTTACCCCCTCTCACGTTTCTGGGGTGGGCGAAAGGCCAAGAATAACGCTTAATTAAGGGGACGGCTCTGGCGGAAAAGCCCGGTTAGAAAAATTGGTCAGTTTTGAAGGACATCGGAACGGATATGACAACCTCCACCAAAAATCGGCTGTTTGAATTGATTAATAGTATGTCCGATGAGGAACAGCGAAAACTCCTAAGAGAGCTTGAGGAAAGGCAATCAAAAGACAAAAGGAGGCATGACAGGAAGCCTTACTCCATGTCGGTAGATTATGTTACTAACGGGCATACCAAAAGGGGTCTAATCAAGGATATTAGCGTTGGCGGAGTATTGTTCGAGACCGGTGAAATCGTGGAATCGTTTTCGGTTGGAGAGGAAATCCTCCTGACCATTCCATATCCAGACGAGAAAAGATATGTCAAGATCAAAGGTGAAGTTGTCAGGATCGAGGCAAAGAGAATTGCTGTAAAATTCAAAACGAAATTCAGGGAATCATGACGAATTCCAGAGGTCAGCGCGACCCATCCTGGCTAGCAGAGAAAGAAACGAAAGACGCAGAGAGACGCGTCTGGAGCCCAGGAGATGAGGGGAATCGAGCCCATAGCCTGTACGCGGGGAAGGTATTTTGGCCTTAAAAGCGGGTAATACTGGCTAATCTCACGAGACACCAAAGTTTTTGTCTAGCCAACCTGTTGATCTATCTGGAGTTTCCGGAGTTTTATAGGGTGTATTTCCATAACCTGTTGATTATGTCGCAAATTCTATTCTTGATTAGCGAAAACCCTTATCCTTTCGCTTCCGTGCTTTCGAGGTGACCCTTTCGGGGCTCGCAGGCGGGGAATACTTACCCCTTCCAGCCTCTAAAGGGCTGGCTTTCCCCTTCCTGCTCACCCTCGATGGGTACCCCACCTCTCCAGCAATTTACGCTCAAGGACAACAGTTTTCTCCAAAAATTAAGGAAACTCCAGGTCCTTTCCCCTTGACTTTTTCACCATGTTTTACTACCAAACTGAACTTGAGATAGCCTAAGACCGAGACGGTAGCGATGCGTGAGGCAGCTATCTCACCGGGTCGATGTCTGACCCATCCCATTGTGCATGATAACTATTGAACACTAACCTTTTGTGATTACCGTTATCCATCTTTTGAGAACAAGAGCCAGGCTTACACAACTGGAGGACTAGTAGGTAGGGGTCACGATCAGGTTTGACTGTTTTTGCGTTTTTCAAAGCAACTAACCAAGATTCGGAGGAGGCAGCCATGGGCAGAATAGGTTCGGCAATATTAGATACCAACGATATGTTCCCGAAGCTGGATTTGCAACTGGTAACTGGAGAGACGCTTAAACTCCCTGAAGAAACTGGCGAAGGCTATGGGGTGATCCTCTTCTATCGCGGGCACTGGTGAGGTTTTTGTAATCAGCAGTTAGCTGACTTTCAGGCATTGCTTCAGGAGCTCGAATCTGAAAAGATAATGGTCATTGCCGCCTCAGTAGATCTACGTGAAAACGCGAGGGAGATCATTGAGAAATTGACGCTCACCTACCCGATAGCCTACGGACTGAATGCCGAGGAGATATCTGGCATGACAGGGGCCTATTACCATGAAGAGAAGAAATTTCTTCAGCCAACCAACTTTCTCGTACGTCCAGACAAGACTATAGAGGTCGCCTCTTATAGCTCAGGGCCAATTGGGCGCTTTGTCGCAAAAGATGTCGTGCGCCTCGTACAGTTTTACAAAGGCAAAAGGTAGCGGGGGATGACCAATCTTAGCTCCTGAAAAGATCATACCGCGAAAACCTTTAAATTCGAAGTAAGGTAGAGTGTCAGGTCTTGAATCGTAAATTAGACCTATATGATTGAGGCAGTCATTGATGGTCACATCTTTATTCTTGGAACATTCATCCCCTTCCCCTAATGGTCATGAATGATTGAACCACCGGTCAGGATATTTTCATCACAGGTAAGGAGCAGACTTTTTCTTTCCGAAGATACTGGGGATATTGATAACACGCGTTGTGCGGAGGACCCCGCGAAAGGAAAAGACTCCTCCCCCTTTGTCTATCAGCATATAAGAAGAAAGGCAGCACCATGAAAGGGTGTCGCCTTGGAGATCCTACTTTGCTATAGTATCTCTATGTCTTTGGCCTTGGGGCCTTTTGGGCCTGTCTCGATCTCAAACCGGACTCTCTGGCCTTTCTGCAGGCTTTTGAATCCGGATCCGCTGATGCCAGTATGGTGCACGAAAACATCCTGACTAATGAAACCATAGCCATTTTGGTCCCTGAACCACTTGACGGTTCCTTCTGCCATAGCGCTTACCTCGTTTCCAAAGATTTCTACGCAGTCAGGATTAACGCTTTGGCAGAAAATAAAGACTATTAAGGCTTGGTGTTACAGTTTTAATAGTCTCGATATTTTCGTTCCCCAAAAACTGATAATCCAACCTTGCTAAGGCTCTCATAAATATGCCCTACCAGATTGTCAAGCTTATTTTGAATGAGCTTCTCGCTTGGCGCTAATTGATTGGCAAAACACCGCTCAGCAGAAGAGCGGAAAAAGGGTTACACAAAAAAGGGGCCAAGCCTGCCCTTGACTCATGCTGAAAATTTTTGCGACCAAGTGGTGTAGGGAATGAGGGCTTGCATCTTGAATTTTCTACAGTGGTGAGGGGTCACGCATCTGCAGAAAAAGCTTTGGCTTGACTGCTGGAAGGGGCTTAAGTATCTTTTTTCAAAAATAATTTCCGATGTTACCGGTTGGAAATTATGAGAGTAGGGGTCTGCATGGATTTTTCACTCTCAGTGCAACATGAAATACTCAGAAAATCTGTACGGAATTTCGCTGAAAAGGAGATAAAGCCCGTGGCCGGCGAACTGGATGAGGGGGAGGAGTTCTCCTACGATACCATGAAGGCCATGGCGGATCTGGGCCTCTTTGGCATGTTTGTGTCCGAGGAGTATGAAGGGCAGGGCATGGACTATATCTCCTATATTATCGCGACTGAAGAAATTGCGAGGATTGATGGGTCCCACGCCGCTACGATCGCCGCCGGCAATTCCCTGGGCATTGGGCCCATCTACTACTATGGGAACGAGGAGCAGAAAAGGAGATACCTCCCAGCGGCATGCCGCGGCGAGACACTCTGGGCCTTTGGGCTGACCGAGCCCAATGCGGGATCCGATGCCGGAAATAGGAAAACAACTGCGGTCCTTGATGGGGATGAATGGGTGATAAACGGCAGCAAGATA
>JABXJZ010000117.1 GCA_013375335.1 Desulfobacterales bacterium | reverse complement strand
GTGGGGCCGCAGGAATAATAGTTATTAGCGCTTATACAGGTGGCGACATGGCCAGGTGCCCAGTTTTACCACCTTACCATCCTGCACCTGGTCAACACGTACCTCATCAACACCTTCGATATCACCCTTACCATAGGTCAGCGGTGTGCTTGTTAAGTCACCGGTGACAAGTTTTTTAATCTTGTAGAAGCCATGCTCCAGTACATCACGGGGCGTGAGCTTGTCAGCAGGCACCTTTTTTAAGGCAAGCCTTAAGGCCTCAGTCTGGATCATGGCCTCAATTATGCCTGCTTCATACATGATGTGGGTAATCCGCTTGCCGGGGCGATACTTATCCTGGAGGTCGTTGCAGAATTTTACCCCACGGGTGGCGGTGTCATATAACGGTGGGAAGCCACCAGCGACGACAAAACCGTCGCCCAGCTCTCCCATGGCATCAGCGAATACAGGGAGGTGACTTGGTGTAGCACAGCCAAAGGTGATCTTGTAATCCAGATGGGGTCCCATACCCAGCCTGACCATCTCCTTTACCGTCGGTTGTGAACCGGGGTTAATCATGCAACCGAAGGCAAGGTCAACCCCCTGTTTCTTTAGCCACATAAGCTGAGTGGTTGGTGGAGATTTAGGCACCATAGGCACATACTGGCTGCCGACAAACTCACATCCTACCTTCTTGACATACTCGGTAAGCTCAGGTACCTCAACCGACCTGCCGAAGGCGGAATCTGCGGTAAGGTAGGCAAACCTCGGTTTCCTTTTTTCCTTCCACCCCTCCAGAAACCAATCAATGAAGGCTGCCGCGTCATCAGAATAAATGGGGTAATAGGTGAAGACGGATTGTGGCGGCTTCAGGAGATAGGGTCCGGAGGCCATACTGGGGGCGCCAACGCCGTCCTCATATAGCCTATCCTTGAGCGCCTGCACCTGTGGCGACCCCGATCCCCTGAATACCAGTATTCCCTTGGCCTTAAGCTCCTCATAGATAGACAGGGCCTTAGGTGGCTTGAGCTCATCATCTCGCCACAGCACCTCCAGGGTGATATCGGCGGGGAATTTCACTCTTCGCCACGGAGCCAGCTTCTTTGTCTCATTTACATATCTGACATAGTCTTGGTAGCCAGCAAGAACCGCCGCCGTGTCCTCGGCGTAGGCGCCGGTGAGCGCCATGGTGCCACCGACATAGAGTGTTTTCGCATATGTGGTGGGGGTAAAAAGTACCGATAATCCCAACAGCATAATAGTCACTGATGCTACTAACGCCAATCTCATTTTAGCCATTTTCTTCTCCTTTCTCGTTTATGATTGAGTTTACACCATAGATGAGGCATTCTGTTGAATGTAATCACCCCCTTTCACTCTCATTCTTGATGTGAGAAAGGCCATAGCCTGAAATAGGCCTTGATCATCTCCCACCGGTGAGCGAGCCCCCTGGGTTCAAAGATAAGGAAGAGGGCAATGACCAATCCCCGTGTGATAAGACCCAGTGACGCGGCTGCCTGGGGAGCGACGGCTGCAGATAAGACTGGGCCGACAATGGTGACCAGCTCATCCAGCAGTTTGAGAAATACGGCGCCGAAGATGGCCCCCGTAGTGCTGCCCATTCCACCGACAATGATCATGCCCAGATACCACACCGAATCCATGAAGGGAAACATTTCGGCAGAGGCATAAGCATAGTAGTGAATCAGCAGTGCACCGGCCACACCGGCATAAACACAGCCGATAAAGAATGCCTGTAGCTTATAACTCCATAGACTAATCCCCATGACCTCGGCCGCCAGGTCGTTATCCCTGATTGCGACGAAGGCCCTGCCTGCCCTCGTCCTGACTATGTTGTGGGCCGTGAACGTGGCAAGGCAGGCAAATACCATAACCAGGTAGTAGTAGCTACTTTTGGACTTAAACGCAATGCCGGCTATCTCAGGTCTGGGGACAGAGAAACCATCGGCACCACCGGTGAGAGGACGTAGCTGGAGTATGAGCCAGATAATAATAAAGTGTGCGGCTATGGTCGCCATAATCAGGTAGAAGCCCTTGATCTTTAGTGATGGCAGGCCGAAGATCAAACCGGCGATTCCCGCGGCCAGGGCAGCACAGGGTAGGGTCGCCCAGAATGGCCAGCCAAGCTTGGCACTCAAGATAGCCGATGTATAGGCGCCGACTGCCATAAAGCCGACATGACCTATGGATATTTGGCCACAGTATCCGGTGAGAATACTGAGCCCGTGAACACTGATAATGGCAATACCGATCATGGTCATGATGGTCAGTATCCTGTCACTGAAAAAGAGCGGGCAGGCGAAAAGAAGGACAAGGGAGGCAAACAGTATTCCCCAGTGCAGACTGGTGCGGAAGATAGCCATATCCTGGGCGTAGCTTTCTTGAAAGGTTCCGGAGCGGAGACCCATATTAAATCCTTTCTATCGTGACGAGACCAAACAGACCATGGGGCCTGAAGATCAGCACAATTATCATAACGATAAAGGGGAAGACATGAGCAAGCCCACCACCAGCAGGTAGCAATGGGTCCAGGTACCCCGCAGCCAAATTCTCCAGCACACCCAGGATTATTCCGGCTACAATGGCCCCGCCGATGGAGTTTACCCCTCCCAGCAGCACTACCGCGAATGCTGTCATTGCCATCTCGGCCAGCGGTGTCATTACGCCGGATATGCCGCCCCAAAGAATACCGCCGATCACCCCAACGATGCTGGCAATGACCCATGAGACGGAATAGACTGTGGTTGCACGGATACCATGACTCTGCACCACTTGTAAATCCTCGGCAGTGGCCCTCATTGCGAGTCCGATTTTAGTATAATGGAACAAAAACATGAGTATTGCCACCACAACAACAGACACGATGAGCCCAATTAACGACTCTGAGGGTAGGGATATCTCACCCAGTTTCAGGGCTACCGTCGGCAGTACCCCGTGGTAAGCCTTATATTCCCCGCCCCAGAATAGGGTTGCCAACCCTTCCAATATAGTGGCAAGGGCTATGGTCATCATGATTACGGCCAGTACTGGTTTACCAACCAGAGGGCGCAGGGTAAGGCGTTCTATTAACAGGCCCATTATGATGGCCACTCCTATTGCCAGTAGCAGGCTGGCCCATATCGGCAGGCCCAAAGGTACCAGGAAGGTATAACCCAGGTAACCACCAATCAATACAAAGTGCCCCTGGGCAATGTTAAAGGCGTCGGAGCATTTTAGGATAATGACAAAGCCTATAGCAACAAGAGCATAGATCATGCCAAGGGAAAAACCGGTTACCACTAATTGGAGAAAGAAGGTCATGAGACAGCCCCCTAAACAGACTTGATGCTAAGAGTCGTCTTTATTGTTTCCGTCCGCCCATCCCGGGATGTGACCCGAGCCTCTATCGGCGCCTCGGTCTTATCACCATAGATCGCATCGATAAGCTCGCAATAACGCTCTTCCAAAAATCTCCTTCTCAGCTTCCTGTTTCTGGTTAACTCAGTTTCATCGGGGTCAAATTCCTTGTGCAGATTGACGTATTTCTTCACCCTGGCGCCAGGCGGCAAAGCTTGATTTATTCTGTCTATGTCCGTCTTCACCAGCCCGTAAACCTCCGGCTTCTGGGAAAGCTCGGCGAAGTTAGTATAAGCAACCCCCCTCTGTCCAGCCCATCTGCCGACAGTATCATAGTTAATGATGATGATGGCCGAGGCGTAGGCCCCATCCGCTCCGGCCAGAACCCAGGCGTCCATGATATAAGGGCTGAACCTCAACCGGCTCTCAATAAACTGGGGGGCCAGTTTATCGCCACTGGCCAGCTCAACGAGGTCCTTTACCCTGTCTACAAAGACAATGTGTCCATCCTCCCTCATGAAACCGCTGTCTCCACTGTAAAACCACCCGTCTTTAAGCACCTCGGCAGTCTTATCCGGATCCTTATAATACCCAATAAAAACGCCAGGCTGCCGATAAATAATTTCACCATTATCGGTTATTTTTACCTCTGTTCCCCTGTGAGCGGGGCCCACCGTCTCTAAACTGATTTCATCATTCTTGGCGCCAGTGAGAGCTCCACCCTCTGTTGTCCCATACAGGCTTTTGAGAGGAATATTGAGGGCATGGTAAAACCTGAAGACATCAGGGCTGAGCATAGCCCCGGTGGTATAGCAGATTCTGGCATTTGACAGACCAAGGCTGCGTCTGATGGGTCTAAATAACGCGATATCAGCCAAAGAATAGAGGATTTTCCTAAACAGATCTGGCTTTTGTTTATTAAGCTTTAAATCGGCCATCTTATAGCCAATTGGCATGAGAAGACGGAAGGCAAACCCCTTGATGCCACCAGCGCCAAGAATCCGTGCCTGCACCATAGCTGCCTGACTCTCCCATAGCCGAGCCCCGTAGAATACAATGCTCGGTCCTGTTTCCCTCGTATCCCGCTGTTGGGTTTCCGGCGCTTCAGCGAAGTTCAGGGTGCTAGCCGATAGGAGGTGGCAACCAATCCCAAACCATTGCTCAGTCATCCAGGCCGGTGGCAGGTAGGGAAGGACATTATCATTATCATGCCATGGGTCGAGATTCAAGTGATAGTCGGCACCAGCCCTCATCGTCCTATAGGTGTGGACGGCTCCCTTGGGTGTAGCCCCGGTGGTTCCCGATGTGTAAACGAGGGCGCAAACATCATCGGCTTTGCCGGTTTCCACATTCTGCTCAAAGAGCCCGGGGTGTTCCTCTTCATATTTCTCCCCTCGTTGTAGAACCTGCCTATATCCCATTAACATATGGTCATCAGAATGGGCTAGCCCCTTATAGTTCCAGTATATAACCTTTTTAAGGAGGGGAAGCTCGTCCTTTATTTCGAGAAATTTATCAACCTGCTCCTGATCTTCAACTATTGCAAATCTGGCCTCGGAGTTTTCGGCAATATATTGTATCTCCCGTGGAGTTAAATCTGAATATAATCCCACCGAAGCCCCATGAATAGCCTGGGCAGCCAGCTCAGCATAATACCACTGTGGGGCATTATCCCCAATAATAAGCACCTTGTCTCCAGGTTCAAAGCCGAGGGATAGTAAACCAAGTGCTAGGTA
This sequence comes from Desulfobacterales bacterium, assembly GCA_013375335.1. Lineage (GTDB taxonomy): Bacteria > Desulfobacterota > DSM-4660 > Desulfatiglandales > B25-G16 > JABXJZ01. The sequence goes on along the minus strand of JABXJZ010000117.1, from coordinate 272 downwards.
TTTAACACTGAGGTAGTAGTCCTTCCAGGTATAAGGCTGCCAGATACCATAGTGCTTATGGCGCATGGCTCTGCGGTTATCGCCATATTTTTCATAGTTATATTTGAGTATCTTGGGCCAGGTATCACCCTTTTCTCTATTGACTGGCTCTATTCCGGTAGCCATTTCCCCATGCCCTTCTCTTAAGCAAGCCATCTCTTCCTTCGCCGGTAGTGCTTAACTTCACGATAGCTCTTTTTGGAGCCAACAGCCGATAGTCCCATATAGAATTC
>JABXJZ010000116.1 GCA_013375335.1 Desulfobacterales bacterium | reverse complement strand
CCGTGCATTTAGGCGAATGGCTATTCCTGCCTTTTCAAGTAACCGACGCAATGCCAAAGCCGATCCAGATTCGATATCTAAGAGTATGTCAGACTCCTGTTCTACAATTGTGACGTCCTCACACTTTGACGATAGTGTATACCCCAATTCACATCCAACCGAACCCCCTCCGATGATGACAACTTTCTGTTTCCTGAAATAATCCTCGAGGTTAGCTAGAATCGACCTCACCTCCACAACCTTATATGGTAGGCTTTTGGGAATGCTCGGCACAATTGGTACTGACCCAGTAGCATTGACGAGAATATCAGGATTCTCCTCTCTTAGAAGAGAAAAGTCGACCTTGGTCGATCTTATGATCTCAACCCCGGAACTAGAAACGAGGGTGGTCAAATAACCGAGATAGTCACTCATTTCCTGTTTGAGTGGTTCGTACTTTGCGGTATTCAATAATCCGCCTACTTTCTCTTTCTTCTCAAACAGTTTGACAGCGAATCCCAGTTCCTTTGCTCTGAGAGCGGCGGTTATTCCTGCTGGACCTGCCCCAGCAATAAGAACGGTCTTGTTCCTTTTGTTCGGCCTCATGCTGACGAGAGAGGTCTTTGACCTTTCATGTCCCAATTGAGGATTTACGGAGCATTTTATGGTTTTCCCTAGTCTGACCCTCGAAAGACAACCCTGATTACATCGGATGCAAGGGCAAAATTCACCTGCATCAAGCTTTGCCACCTTTTTCGGTATGGTTGGATCTGCCAACAAAGGACGTCCCATTCCTATAAGGTCGGTCTCTTCGTTTGCTAATAGTTCTTCTGCCAAGAAGGGACTATTGATCGATCCCGTCAGTATAACAGGCGTTTGGATTTCTCTCTTCAGATCTCTAGCGATATTCCTTAGAAGAGCGCGCTTGTGATAGATGGGCTGAATGCGGTAATCATCGCTCTCATCTGTTCCAGCAGATGTATGGAAATAGTCGATCTTATCTTGGGGTAGCAATGAGCAAAGGCGTATGGCTTCGGAGGGCTCCAGGCCTCCATCAACAAAATCTGAGAACCCGATTCTCACTCCCAGTATGAGATTGTCATCTAGTCTAGAGGATATGGCGTTGATGATTCTAGTGAGGAATAGTTCCTTGTTCTTTCCGTACTCGTCATTTCTTCTATTCGTATATGGCGAGAGAAATTCATTGATCAAATAACCGTTACCGCCATGTATTTCGATTCCATCAAATCCCGCTATGGCCGCACGACTGGCCGCGTCTGCGAAAGACCTTATGAGATCATCTATCTCTATTTTTGTGAGTTCATGACAGTCTTTGGTCGGCCCATCTGGGATCCTCGACGGTGCGACCGGCTGGTGGTTGTTTACCTCGTAATTTGTTTGTCTACCCGCGTGTCCAATCTGTGCAATCGCTATCGATCCACCTTTTCTTATCCCATCAGCCAGATTGCTTAAACCTGGTATGAACCGATCATGATAGATGGACGGCTGCACGTAGGTAAAACGGCTGGCCTCATTATCAACATGAAAAGTTTCTGTGATAACCATTGCAGGTCCGCAGATGGCTTTATCAGAATAGTAGTCAAGCATTTGATCGCTTATAGAACCATCAGCATTCGCCATTTGTGTGCTCATCGGAGCGAAGATGATACGGTTCCTTAAAAGGTAATCCTTGATCTTGAAAGGACTAAAAAGTTTGTTGAATTCACCTCTTTTTCTCATTGGACTCTCTTCCAAAATGGATGATTCCGCCTTTGTCTCGACCTCCACATTAGCCTTTGACTGCGCCAAGGGTTAGACCTCGCACGAGGTGTTTCTGCAAGAAAAGGGTTATCATAAGAATGGGGATTATGGTAATAGTCGCTGCAGCGCACGCAGGTCCCCATGCCGTTTCCATCCATCCCCTGAATTCCGTGCACGCAACTGTTGCCGGTTTCGCTTTTGTGGAGGTTAAAACTAGGGCAAATAGGAACTCGTTCCAGCTGAACATTATGCAAAAAAGAGCGGTTACAATCAGACCAGGGATGCTCAGGGGCAAAACGATCTTAAGAAACGTCCCCCATCTGGAGCAACCGTCAACAAGAGCAGCTTCTTCGATCGCTACAGGGATCTCCTCAAAGAATCCCCTCATGACCCACACTACAAAGGGCAAAGTAATTATAGTATGCGTCAGGATAGGTGCTAGATGTGTATCGATTAATTTCAATGATCTCATAAGGATGTAGATAGGAAGCACGACAGCTGGTGCAGGCATCATCCTGGTTGAAAGCATCCAGAAGGCGATATTTTCCTTGCCACGGAAGTTATATCTGGCAAGGGAATAGGCGGCAATTGAACCTGCAGTTATAGAGATGGCCGTCGTTCCCAAGGAGATGATGATGCTGTTGAGGAGATATCGAAGGAAAGCGGTCCGAGCATGAGTGATATACGTGAAGTTTTCCAGTATTGGACGGAATATCCAGACGGGAGGTATAGATAGAGCGTCTACCTTGGTTTTGAACGCTGTGGCAAAAGTCCAATAAATCGGAAAGAGAGCCAAAGCTATAACGAAGGCTATTACAAAATAGTAAAGAAATCTAACAAGGGTCCTCGACATCTCAGTTATCTCCCTGCGCTTCTCCGGAGGGCTTTGATATAGATCATGCTGAAACCAATGATTATTATGAGTGCAAGATAAGAGAGAGCGGAAGCATAGCCCATCTTGAAATACCTGAAACCATTTCTGTAGATGAAAAGGCTGATGGTCTCAGTCGCTACCCCTGGCCCACCTCCTGTCAATTGGAAGATCTTATCAAATTCCCTGAAGGCATCCATGAATCTAATGATTATCGCTATCGCAATAATAGGCCTTAGAAGCGGTAGGGTCACATATCGGAATATCTGCCAAGAAGAAGCTCCATCTATTCGAGCACTCTCATAGAGTCCTACCGGGAGCGACCTGAGACCCGCAAGAAGCAACAGGAACATAAATGGAGTCCACTGCCAGACATCGGCTATGATAATGGCCGGCATTGCTGTTGATGGCTTTGAAAGCCAGGTTATCGGTTCAATACTCAACAGTTTCAGCATATTGTTAATTATTCCGAAATCCTTCTTGTACATGAATAACCATATGAGGCCAATGAGGATCGGGGGAATCATCATGGGCAGAACCAGCGTACTCCGTAAAACGCTTTCCCCTCTCAGTTGTCTGTAGAATAGGTGGGCGAGCCCCAGTCCGATTGCAAATTCTAGGGTTACAGCGGAAACGGTGAAAACGAATGTATTCTGTATGATTCGCCAGAACACCGGGTTCTTCAATATGTCCCAGTAATTTAAAAGCCCCACAAATCTCCAAGGCCCAGGCTTGGTGAGGCTCCATTTGTGGAAGCTCAGTGCGAGAGAATAAAGAAGGGGAAATATGGTTAGCGCGAAAAGGATGACTACGGCGCCACTTAGCATAAGATAGGGTGTAATGTCAGGATTTCTATTCATACCATGTGCTGCGGAGGGAATTGAAGAGACCCGGCAGCCATACGAAGGCTGCCGGGTCTCTTTTCTTAATCGAAATATCCTGCCTCTTTGAGGATGCCATAGGCTTTTGCACTTGCGTTCTTCAGTGCTTTCTCAGAAGACAGTTCATTGGTCAGAACCTTCTGAAACTCAATGGCAAGTGCATCATCAATTGCACTCCACTCCGGTATCTCGAAATACATTCTGGACAGTCTACCCGCCTCGCGGAGCGGTCCAAACCACCAGCGTTCTTTCGCGAGATCTCTGTCTGCCAGCACGCTTGTTCTACAAGGGGTTGCTCCGCCAGCCAGTGTCGTCCTGCGCATTCTATCTTTCGATGTCGCCCAGGCGATGAATCTGAATGCGTCTTTCTTGTTCTTCGAATCCTTGGGAATGCACAGGCCATTCACACCAAAGCGTCCTGGCCAGGGAACATTGGCCCTCACCTTCCCCACAACCTTAGACGCCTCAGGGTCATCATACCACGAACCTCCGTTGGACCAATTCCACATCATAGCAACAACCCCTCGTTGCATTGCAGAACCGACTTCGCCGAATTCCCAGGTCATACTCTCTGGCGGCGCACACTCGTCGTATAGCTTCTTGTACATGTTGAGAGCTTTGAGAGCCGTGGGGTTATTGAAGGTGGTCTCGAGAAACTGCTCCGGTCGCTCTGGAAGATTCCCACCATAGGCAAAGTAAAAGCTCAACCACTCGTCCACCAGCCCGGTTCGGCTTGCAGAAAGGGCTACACCATAGATGTCTATCTTACCGTCACCATCGAGATCCTTGGTCAACTTCTTGGCAACCTCGTAATACTCGTCGACATTCCGAGGCGGTTTCAATCCCTCCTTGTCCAACAGATCTTTCCTGTACCAGTTGAGCGGGATTCCCGCAAGATGAGGGAAACCAAGTAGCTTGCCTTCCCTTGTAAAAACGCTCAAGGTGAGAGGAGTGTATGAGGTGTAGTCGTCAAGATCAAATTCTGCCTTATTGAACAGCTTTGGGTCTTCCATGAATTTGTTTATGGGGTACAGATAGGGCAGGTATTCAGCAAACCATAGGCTTTCCACATGAAGGACATCGTAAGCTCCTGTCTGTGCCGAGAGGTCAACGAGATTTTTCTCCAGTACAGCTCCATAACCTGTCTCTATCAACGTGATCTTGATTCCGGTTTCTTTTTCGAATTCAGTGATGAGCGTTTTCAAGCCAATATTGGTAGGAAAGCCAGCAATCAGCGAGATTTTCAATTCTTTCGCTTCCGCAAGCTTTCCGGGGGCCAAACCCTGCAAGCATACTGCACATAACAGGAAAGCCAGTGCCAAACACAAAGATTTCTTCATTTTAACCCCTCCTTTCTTTGCAATGAGACCAGCCAGAGGCCTATATGGTACATTCGACCATTTCTCTCAACAGCTAATCCCATTGAACCAAGACCTCTCCTCATAGAAAGGGAATATAATCTGCCAGTCAGCTACGATAAAAGCTTCTTGCCGAGTGCTCTAAGTCGGGGGGGCCCGAGAAAGAGGTAAAAAACGAGAGATTGATATAACGTAACACAGCTTATGTAAGAGTGTAAATATCATATCGTTTGGCTATAACTTGACAGGGAAGGGTACTTGTACTAACATTATAATGTCCACATAAATACTATGGTCGCTGGAACTTGTCAACGTTTTTATAATCTATGGGTAGACTCCTATCGTTATGGATGCGCCTGGGGTTGTGCTAGACAGCTGTTCTTCAAAGAGCGGGCTTTCAAGCACGGAAACCCGATCAGATCGGGGAATATCCCATGAACCAGGAATTCCAGAGGCTTGACCACAATAGTGTCATTCCTCTTTATTACCAGCTCAAGGAGATTA
>JABXJZ010000435.1 GCA_013375335.1 Desulfobacterales bacterium | reverse complement strand
GTTCGGGGAATCTTCGGACAACCCCTTCATAGTGTGCGGGACGCGAGTACTTCGAGAGGAGCGGTCCGTGTCCGTGGATGTCGGAGATCCATGGCACTATGCCACTGTGAAAGAGAATGGGAACTTCGAGATCGCTTATTTTCTGGTAGAGAGGGAACATCTTGGCGTCATCAGGGTACCAGCCTAGGTTTGGGAACAACTTGACGCCGTGCAGCTCCAAGTCTTGTACTGCTCTTTCAACTTCCTCAACATTGTCTTTCATGTTTCCTAAACCCGTTACGAAGGCGTAGCCCCTCAGTCTATCAGGGAGAGCCTTAACAAGCTTCGCCACGAAGTCGTTTCCGTCCCTAATGTTTGTCACCTGGCTCCCTTCCACTCTTCTTTCAGGCATGAACGTCTGCTTGTATGGCGCTATGACGACAAGTGTATCGAGCCCAGCCTTGTCCATGGCCTCCTTTACCGTTTGAGGTTCCTCATCACCGTGTGAGTGAACATGCACATCCGCGATGAACATGGCTTCTAGTCTGCCTAGGGAGACTTAAACCTTTTAGCAGACATCTCTCAACGGGACGGCTCTAATGTTGATCCTTGTGTTCTTAGCGCGCTAGGTGGGAGTTATGGCCTCTCTTGGACCATGATTCTGTGGCTGATTTCTACTGTCAAATTTGATACCCCCATATATTTTTCAGCGCGCGCTTGTCTGGAAGAAACATCTTGAGAAAGGGAGAAGGATAGCGTGCGAGGCGTGCGGTCATCATACTTCAGGGTAGGCGTTTGGCCGTGAAGTTGAGCTCTTCCTTTATCCGACTCACATCGTAGACCGAATCGTACTCATGGCCAGGTTGCTCGAAATAGGATACATCCACGTCGTCCTTCCACCAGTTGCGGAGAATTTCTGCAACCGGATCGGCTACCCAAGCCTTGGGCCCGGCCGCGTTCATGATACGTACGCCAGGCATGTACGGCGCTTCAGCTGCCAGTTTGAAGGCTTGGACTGCATCGCTGCGAGCCATCACTGTGATGCGTCCGAGCGACCATTCCTGCAAGGGGCACACCTTTGCCGGTAGAGGCATGCGCTCGTCAGGGGCTATGGAGGACAGGCGGAGGTTGATCACATCGACATCCTCGTTCTGGCGTTGGTAGTACTTTGTAGTCTCTTCCATTAGGTATTTTGACATGCCGTAGCCGTGGCGGTCAAGGCAAGGGTGCTCGTCTGGGATGGGTAGACGAAGTGGGCGGAACTTGCAGCTCTGGAAACCTACTACTGCGATTGAGCTAGCCATGACAAACTTTTTGCAGCCACGGTCTATCATATAGCGCATCAGACAACGCGTACCCTCGACATTGACCAAGATGCCGTCGCGTTCTAGGCAGCCACCGGTGACAGCGGCGAGATGCACAACCACGTCGAAGTCGTATCGGTCAAGTTGCCTCAGATCCTCGAACGCGCTAAAGTTGCCGCGGACATAAGGCAGATCCAGGTCGGGATCTTTCCGGCTGATACAAATGACATGGTGTTGCTTTGCCAATGTCGGTGCTAGAGCCTTGCCGATGAAGCCGCTCGCGCCGGTGATCAGGATGGTGCCCATGATCCGACCTCTCTAAGACTGATCGTTCACTCTATCCAACGGATGACCACTCCAAGTATAT
>JABXJZ010000115.1 GCA_013375335.1 Desulfobacterales bacterium | reverse complement strand
CAGAAATAGGGAAGCATTGAATTGAACACTATGGCTATTGTATCTACGCATTTGTTTTTTAAAAGCTGAGCGCTTACAAGTAAGATTCATTGATGCCCTGCTTTAAAATAGCGGGGCTTTTTTGGTCGTAAGCTATAGAGGGAAATCGTGGAGCAGAGGAAGGCAGAGGCAATTATTCTAAGGACCAGGGACGTTGGTGAGTCTGACCTTCTGGTTACCTTTTTTTCCTCTCCTTACGGTAACCTAAAGGGTGTGGCCAAAGGGGCCCGCAGGAGTTCCAGACGATTTGTTAACTCGCTCACCATTTTTTCCTTGGTAGAGCTTGAATTTAGAGAGAGAAGAAGCAGTGATCTCGTCTGGGTTGAGTCATGCGAATTAATCGACGGTTTTCCGGGAATACGATCGGATTACAGCCTATTATCCAGGGCTAGCTATATTGTCGAGATGACAGAGATCCTTTTTCCACCCAACGTGCCAAGTTCTGAGATGTTTCAGTTGCTGAGATTTGCCTTGGGTTCTATTTCAAGGAAGGGAAATATCGAAGAGACGACGATCATTTTCCAGGCACGCGTAATGAAGATAGGAGGATTTGGCATTAACCTATCCAAATGCGGTCTTTGTGGCAGACCGTATAGGGGAAGGGGGAGGGCATTATTCTACACCCCAAGCGGTTCAATAGTGTGTTTAGCTTGTAAGAGGGAATCGACTCTAACTCCCGGGATGTCGCCCAATACAGTCCATGTTCTTGGGCAGCTTCAGTCCCCTTGCCTCTCATTCTCGAACACCTTGGGATTTAATGAGGAGACACTAGGAGAGCTCAAAAGGGTCTTAACGGCCCATATTGAAAATTGCCTGGGAAAGAGGTTAAAATCCGCTCGATATCTCCAGCCATTGCCTCTGTGAATCCTGACCTCCTGGGAATGTATGCTCCTTGACATCTTTTAGGGCAGATGGTATTTTTCGCAGGGCTTTTCGGTATATTGCCAGCAATTTGATTGAGGCCCCCTATGACATTTCAGGAATTGATTATTGCCTTGGAACGGTTCTGGGCAGAGAGGGGATGTCTCCTCCAGCAGCCCTATGACCTGGAGGTAGGTGCTGGAACCTTTCACCCGGCTACCCTCCTCAGGGCCTTAGGTCCGGAACCCTGGTCTGTAGCCTATGTAGAGCCTTCTAGGCGCCCCACCGACGGCAGATACGGTGAGAACCCCAACCGTCTGGGGCACTATTATCAGTACCAGGTGGTCATGAAACCTTCTCCCATTGATATTCAGGAGATCTATTTGGAGAGTTTAAAGGCCCTGGGGGTCGACCCGCTGGATCATGATATCCGCTTTGTGGAGGATGACTGGGAATCGCCCACCCTCGGTGCATCAGGTCTTGGATGGGAGGTGTGGCTGGATGGCATGGAAATTACCCAGTTCACCTATTTCCAACAGGCAGGAAGCATCAGGCTGGACCCGATCTCCGTGGAGATAACCTACGGCCTGGAGAGAATAGCCATGTATTTGCAGGAGAAAGAGAGCATTTATGATCTTTTGTGGAACGAAACGGTTACCTACGGAGATGTCCACAGAAAAGGGGAATGGGAGAACTCCGTGTATTGCTTTGAAATTGCAGATGTGGAGATGCTTCTGAAGATGTTCGACATGTGTGAGCGGGAATCCCTGAGAATAAGCGAAAAGGGCATTGTCCTGCCGGCATATGATTACTGCCTCAAATGTTCCCACATCTTTAATATCCTTGAGGCGAGAGGGGCCATTAGCGTCGCGGAAAGGGCAAAATACATTGATCGTATCAGGAATCTGGCTCGGCTCGTCGGCAAGAATTACCTCACGCAAAGGGAGGAAATGGGCTATCCTCTCTGCAGCCCTTGAATTCCGTGACCCGTTACGAGACACACAGCAAGAGAGGCTAAATGGCTGGTGAATTGCTTTTGGAGATAGGCACCGAAGAGATCCCAGCAAATTATCTCGGGAGCGGTTTAAGAGAGCTTAGGCGACTGGCAGAATCCTGCTTAAGGGATAGCCGAATCCGTGTTGGGGGCGGGCTTCAGACCTACGGAACCCCGAGGCGGCTGGTTTTGGTCGGCAAGGGCATTGCCGATAAACAGGAGGATACGATCCGGGAGGTCACAGGGCCACCGAAAACGGCAGGTCTCGATGAGGAAGGAAATCCCACAAAGGCGGCTTTTGGTTTCGCAAAAAAACAGGGAGTGTCTGTCCATGAGCTCCAAATATTAGAGACACCAAAAGGTGAATACCTCTATGTTAAGCGCAAAATGCCCGGAAGACCCACAGTAGAAATCCTATCGGAGGTTTTACCCGAGTTGATTGCGAATATTCCCTGGCCAAAGTCGATGAGGTGGGGAACTGAAAGGTTCTCCTTTGTCCGACCCATCCACTGGATACTGGCACTCTTTAACGGTGAGAATATCCCCTTTGAGGTGGCCGGTGTGAGGAGCGGAAACAAGACAAGAGGCCACCGGTTTATGTCGCCTCAGATTATGGAGGTACATGGTTTTCAAGATTATCTTCGAAAAACGCACGAATGTTGCGTGATCATTGATCAGAGAGAGAGGGAAAGGGAGGTGGAAAGCGCTGTGCTCAGGGCGGCTGAAAGAGTGTCGGGTAGAGTAGTAAGTGACCCGGAACTGTTGTCCACAGTGGCAAATATGGTGGAATTCCCATCTGCCATCTGCGGCTGCTTTGACGAGGCGTTTCTTGGTCTGCCTGATCCTGTGCTCATAACGGCCATGAAAGAGCATCAGAGATATTTCTCGATTCGTGATCAGGAGAGCCGGTTAATGCCGAATTTTGTCGCCGTTAACAATACGATTGCAAGGGATGAATCTGTTGTTCGGAGGGGCCACGAAAGAGTCCTACTGGGTAGATTGGCCGATGCTGATTTCTTTTTCAAAGAGGATAGAAAAAGGCCCCTTGGGGACAGACTGGAGGATTTAAAAACCGTTATCTATCAGGCTGGTCTAGGGACCTCCTTTGCCAAGGTGCAGCGTTTTACCAAATTGGCCGAATACCTAGCCAGACAAATAGCGCCAGAAGTAACAGGCCATGCCAGGCTTGCGGCGAGGCTGTGTAAATGTGATCTGGTTACTGAGATGGTCACGGAGTTCCCATCCCTCCAGGGGACAATGGGCGAGATATACGCGAGGCTTGATGGGCATCCGGAACAGGTCTGCCGTGCTATCTCAGATCACTACCTGCCCGTTCAGGCAGACAGTAAGCCCCCTGCATCTCTTATTGGCTCGATCGTGGGCCTGGCCGATAGGATGGACTCCATTGTAGGCTGTTTTGCGATGGGTCTCGAGCCTACCGGAACAGCAGATCCATACGCCGTTAGACGGCAGGCTCTAGGTATTATCAGGCTTATTAGGGATAAGAGAATGGCTATTTGCCTACCTGATTTTGTCAGTAAGGCAGCGTCCATTCTGAATGAGACCATACCATTTGATGTACCAGAGACTATAGGTAAAGTTATCAGTTTTATAAGGGATCGCTTCAAGAATATGTTGTTATCTGAAGGTCTTGCTCAGGATTTGATCGATTCAGTAATCACGGGTGATTTTCGTTTCTTACATCAGGTAGAGGAAAGAATTGCGGCACTCAGAAGGTTTCGAGACCGTTCTGAGGATTTTCAAGGCCTAGCCATAGCCTCAAAACGGATCATGAACATAGTAAGAGGTTTTGGAGGCACTGATAGGGTAAATCCCGATTACTTTGAGAATACGAGCGAAGAGAAGCTGTGGAAGATATTTCAGTCGGTAAAACGTGGGGTAGACAGGGAACTCGAGGGGGAGAACTATTTTGAGGCCTTGAATCTAATGACGAGATTGAGTGGACCTATTGCTGAGTTTTTTTCTCAAGTAATGGTCATGACGGAGGACAAGAGGTTGAGGGAAAACCGCCTTGGAATGTTAAAGGGGCTCAACCAGTTTTTCCTTCAGGTAGCTGATTTTTCTCGGCTTGCCGTCTAGTATTCTGCTTTGAGGGAAGCACACTTTAGATCAGGTCTGTGAGGGCTGGAGGGGAGTCGTGTTAGGAATCTGGTCTTCTCACCAGGAAATAGAGCTCTCCTTCATGCTTGAGGTGCCCTGCAGCTAACTCCGCATAGGGGTCACTGCCCCAAAAGATGTCTGCCCGCCCTGCACCTTTGATGACACCTCCGGTATCTTGATTCAAGAGAAACCGGCAAAAAGGGGTCCACCCGACTATATCCCCATCTTTTTCGACAGTGGGTTTCTGGCAACAAGCGTACACGAGGGCACCTTTCGGGAATAACCTATCGTCAAGCGCCAAAGACCGTCCAGGCGTTAATGGAACACCAATATTGCCCAGTGGTCCGTCATCAAGCAATCGAAAGAAGACGTAAGATGGGTTATAGTTTAGTACCTCCTCCTTGAGGTCCGGGTGGTCCTCTAGATAAGCCCTGATGCCCTGAAGGGATACTTCATGGTCTTCAATGTATCCCTTATCTATCATGTGCCTCCCAATGCTCCTATAAGGGTGTCCGTTTGAGGCGCTATAGCCAACCCTGATCGTCTTTCCATCGGGTAATCTTATGATGCCTGAACCTTGAATCTGTAGTATGGCTATATCGAGAGGATCCTGCAGCCACGCGATTTCAAGCATTTTTCCTTCCAGAACCTTTCCCTCAACTATATCCTTCCTTGTATAATAGGGAACGGCCCTCTGACCGTCTATTCTGGCAATAATCCGCTCCCCAGAAAATTGAGGGCGGAAGAGCCCCAGATCAACCTTCAAAAGGTCATCAGGCATCCTGTAGATTGGATATCTGTGGACAGAATCAGGCTCAAGAGCTCCGTCAAGGATTGGCTCAAAGTAACCAGTAAAGAGGACCTTTTTGTTTCCACGCCGGCCAGCTGCCTTGTACAACAGAAATTTCTTTCGTAACTCTCTATTAAGTTCGTTGACATCTGAATTCTGCTTGATCATCAGCAAAAAGGTCCTTAAAGAACTCCGCACATGTTCGACGGGGAATTTATCAGGCCCATAGGTAAGAACTGTACGGTCCTCCAGCCGGTTCAGGTATTGTAAGCTCCTTTCAACAGCCAGGGCAAGGGAATCCTTGTCCATATCGTCCTGGAACCTTGGCCAGAAATAGGGAACCCTTTTAAGGGCCTTGGCTGGTTCCCTTACCTCTTTCTTGATTAATGGATAGCAACCACCAGTAATGAGGAGGATAAGTACTGCTGAAAGATAGCGGTAAATCTGCAACATGGCCTCAATATTAGATTTAAATCCCCTCCAAACACAAGCAAAAAACCCATATGAGATTGTATTAATCAGACACAAAAAATGTGTTAAATTCAACACATTAGT
>JABXJZ010000434.1 GCA_013375335.1 Desulfobacterales bacterium | reverse complement strand
GCGCTTACTAACCCTCACGCTCCGAACCTCAAAGGGTCCGTGGATTTCCCCTCTCTGGGGGAGATTCACCAGATCTATAATGGGTCCCGCCTTGACTTCCATTGTGACAGTCAGGGGAATCTCATCCCCAACATGAAAACCGAAGTTCCTCGGACAGTGAAAATCGACGGTTATGGGAAAGGCCTCATTATCCGGGGGGTCCCCCTCTTCGGGCTGAACGCCGCGATTGTCCGGGGATACCGTTCCCAGGGCGAGCAGGGCAAACAGCAATGTAACCGGGAGAAACTTCTTCATTTAATGGGCTCTCCTCCGGAGCATGAAAAGCCTCCCAATTTCCCTGACGTAGTCGGTTTCCTGATGGATCCAGAGGGCATCCATCGAGAGGCTTTGAAACAATGCTTGCAGGCGCCCCTCCCTGGCCTCCGCCCGTTCCTGAAAGGCCGCCTTCTTTGTTGTCCCTCCCAACCAGATGGTCCTGCTTCGGCCTGTCTCCAGATCCCTCAAACGAGCGATGCACCGTCTTTCGGGGAGGATCTTCTCTCTCGGGTCCCAAATGACAATGGAAACTACGTCATGCAGGAGGGCAACACGTTTAAGAGCGCAGTCGATCCTTTCAAGATGTTCCTGGAAGTCGGAGATGAGGAATACCAGGGACCGCTTTCCGGGCAGCTTGGACAGGGCCTGGGCCAATCCCCCTCCTGTATTTCCATCAGATCTGGTTTCGAGGACCTTCTGAGGAATCAGAAGCCTGTAATCCTTGGGATTTCTGAGCGGCCATTGGATCTCAACCTCGGACCCGTAAGCGATAAAACCGACCTGGTCGCCGCATCGCCAGGCTGCGTGAGACAGAATTGCTGAGATTTCCGCCGCTAGTCTCCGTTTCGTCACCCGAACTGTTCCAAAATCCATGGACTGGCTCAAATCCACAACAAGGAAAACGGCGAGGGTGGTCTCAGTCAGGCGGGTGTTCTTCAGAATCCGGTGGCCCCCCGTCCTTGCGGTGGCCGACCAGTTTATCGATCGGGGGTTATCACCCCAGTTGTATTCGGAGATCGTCTCGAACTCCGCAGATCCCCCCACCTGGCGGCTGGGCCAGATTCCCAGATCATGCTGGCCCGAATACCAGCGCACATAGTAATCAACCTCTGTAATCTTTGAGAGGATCTCTTTCACGGAACCTGAACTCCATCCAAAATCTCCTGAAGAACGGCATCCACGGTCAGCCCTTCGGCCTCGGCGGAAAACTCTAAGAAAATTCGGTGTCTGAGAACATCCCTCGCGACGGCCTGAATGTCTTCAGGATAGACGTGCTGACGGTTGTGCAAGAAGGCCTCGACCCGTGCCGCATCCCTCAGCGCCAGGGTTGCACGAGGTGAGGCACCAAGCTTCATACATCCCTCAAGTGATTTCAAGCCAAACTCACCCGGGAAACGGGTAGCCCGAACCAGCTCAACGATGTATTGATGGGCGTAATATTCCACGGATACTTCCCTTTTTATGCTTTCTCTCAGTTGATAGATGTCACGGGGTCCGAGTACCTGATCTACGGCTTTGATTTTATCTCTCTGATCGAGGTGCACATTGGTGAGGATCTCAATCTCATCATCTGGGCTGGGATATCCCACCACGACCTTGAAGAGAAACCGATCCAGCTG
>JABXJZ010000433.1 GCA_013375335.1 Desulfobacterales bacterium | reverse complement strand
TGTTCAAGGGGGAACCTCTCGTCAGGGGAGTCAAGAGGCGTCCCTTGTCTTTGAAGAAGGACATGCAGATGGTGTTCCAAGATCCAGGCTCTTCACTCAATCCTAGGAAGAGCATCAAGCAGATCATAGAGCAGCCATTGAAGATTCACAAGCTGTACAAAGAGAAGGAAAAGGAGAGGATCGGGGAACTTCTGAGGATGGTCGGTTTGCCAACCGAGTTCGTGGACAGGTACCCCCAAGCAGTCGGTGGCGGTGAGAAACAACTGATAGCTATGGCGAGAGCCCTCGCCACGGAGCCATCGTTCATAGCCCTAGACGAACCAACATCGGCCCTGGACGTCTCGATGCAGGCGACGATTATAAACACGCTTCTGCGCATCCAGAAGGAGCTGGACCTCTCGTACCTCTTCATAACGCACAACCTCAGCCTCATGCGTAACGTAGCGTCAAGGATCGGGATAATGTACGTCGGCAAACTGTTCGAGGTGGCCCCCGCCTCGGAGTTCTTCCACAACCCACTGCACCCATACACGAGGATGCTCATCTCATCCATACCGGTGATCACGGAGGAGGAGGAGAAACTAAAACCAAGGAAGGTTGTTTCTAGAGGTGAGATCCCAAGCCCTGTCAACATACCTCCTGGATGCACCTTCCACCCCAGATGCCCCGAATGCAAGGAGGAATGCTCGAAGATCGAGCCGAAAATGGTCGAGGTCGAGCCGGGACACTTTGTCAAATGTCACTATTTAGGTGAATGAAAAGGCCAACTAACAAGCCTGATTTCACATATGATCCCTTCGATTTCATAACAACACCTTGACTTTCCATGACAGTCAGGAAAAGGTTTTTCTAAGCTATAAAAGACAAATAGGAAAACAGGATGTCTTTGCTAGATGTTATAAAAACCAGAAGAAGCATCAGAAGCTTCAATGACGAACCCATTTCCGATGAAGACGCAGAAAAGATTCTTGACGCGGCGAGGCTAGCCCCTTCCGGAGGTAACAGGCAAAGATGGGATTTCATTTATGTAAAGGATCCAAGGGTGCTTAGGATGATCAAGAATTGCTCTCCTGGTCTCTACGGAGATGCTGTCGCAGTAGTTGTGATCGGAATGGAGATGGTAAAGGCTCCCTTCGGCGGTGCTGATTACGGCAGCATTGTTGGTGTTTTGGATATAGGCTTCGCCGCAGAGAATATACTACTCGCCGCACACGCTCTTGGCCTAGGTGGGTGCGCCATCGCCTCATTTAATGAGAGTTGTATAAAGAAGGTCATCGACGCGCCCGCGGCTTGGAGGCCGATACTTCTAGTATCCCTTGGATATCCATCTGATCAGCCAAAGATGCCACCCAAGAAGCAGCTATCTGAAGTCGTTCACCTCGATAGATATGGAAGGAAGTGGGAGAGGTTAGAGGGAAAGACATGAAAAGCAGCCTAGACGACGAGTTCTTCGATCTTACCTGCAGGGTGTTGAACTATGCCATTGAATTCGTAAACGCCCCAGGGTATGCGTCCTTAAGGCTTTTGGATATCTTTAAAGGCCTTATTGAGCTGCAGCCTCAAATCGAGGGCATCTCCAAGGGGGAGTTCTATCAGAAGCTAAGGATCAAATTAGAATCTAGAGACCTGCTGGCGGAAGCTGAGGAAAGATCGAAG
>JABXJZ010000432.1 GCA_013375335.1 Desulfobacterales bacterium | reverse complement strand
GAGCTCTATATGGATAGAACCCCTGGCTCTTTCATTGAAGAAAAAGGATTTTCCCTTGTTTGGCACTATAGAAGAGCTGATTCTTCACTGGGGACAACAAGGGTAAGGGAGTTGACAGATGAACTCGTAAATCTCACTGCCAATCTCAATCTTCAGATACTGGAAGGAAGTAAGGTAGTTGAGGTCAAAAATAGTGGCATAAATAAGGGGCGGGCGGCACTGCGGTGGATTGCCAGAGAGGAGTGGGGCTTTATTCTGGCAATAGGTGATGACAGGACGGATGAGGATATGTTTGGGGTAGTTCCCGAGTGGGCATACTCACTTAAGGTGGGCCTAAGCTCCTCTCTTGCCAGATTCAATCTTAAATTGCAAGGAGATGTGCTGTTGTTATTAAAGGAATTGGTGGCGGGGGCCTAAGACAATGCATGGTTTAGAGGACTACAGGGAAATTGTCGGGACTAAAGTAATAGGTGAGATAGCCAGAAAGGCAAGAAACCTTTACGGAAAACACATCCTACATATCAACTCCACGTATCAAGGTGGTGGGGTGGCAGAGATATTAAACAGTATTGTACCGCTTATGAACGATATAGGAATCGATACAGGTTGGAGGACATTACACGGGTTTCCTGACTTTTTTGAGATGACCAAGAAATTTCACAATGCACTTCAGGGAGACTCTCTTCATTTTACAGAAAGGAAGAAGCGGTTATATTACCAGGCAAATGGGGACTTCGCTACCTACACCCATATAGACCATGATTGTGTGATTATCCACGATCCGCAACCCCTGCCTCTCATAAAATTCTACAAAAAGAGACAGCCATGGATATGGAGGTGCCATGTAGATTTGTCAAATCCCAATCCTCAGCTATGGGACTTCCTTACCACGTTCATACTCAAATATGACCTAGTCCTTCTCTCTAACGAGAAGTATAGAAAAACGGATATTCCAGTTGAACAAAGAATTGTCTACCCGGCCATCGATCCCCTCTCTTCAAAGAATATGGAGATCTCTCAGGCGGATATCTCGAAATATCTCAAGAAATTTGGCATAGGCACAGATAAACCGCTCGTAACCCAAATATCAAGATTTGATAAGTGGAAAGACCCAGAAGGCGTAATAAAGGTATTCAAGCTCGTTAAGAGAGAGGTCGATTGCAGATTGGTCCTATGCGGCAATTTAGCAACAGATGATCCTGAGGGGCCAAGGATTTACGAAAGAACAAAAAGGGGCATAGGGAAGCTAATTGAAAGCGGAGATATAATATTGGTGACTGACCCTGTGGCCTCAAACTACATATTCATAAACGCCCTTCAGCGAGCATCTTCGGTTATCATACAGAAGTCAATCAGAGAGGGCTTTGGACTGGTCGTAACCGAGGCACTGTGGAAGGGAATCCCTGTAGTGGCATCCAACGCAGGTGGTATACCACTCCAAATAGTAGATGGGGAAAATGGCTTTCTGGTTGATCCTTTCGATAATCAAGGGCTCGCAGACAGAATTATAAGAATTTTGCAGGATCCCGATCTGTCAAAGGAAATGGGTAGAAAGGGCAAGGAGCATGTGAGAGAGAACTTTCTCACAACGAGACTTCTGATGGACTATCTAGATTTGTTACTGGAGATTATTAGGTGAGTATGCGGCAATCCCTTTAG
>JABXJZ010000114.1 GCA_013375335.1 Desulfobacterales bacterium | reverse complement strand
AAGGCTACCGGTTGATGCTCACCATGTCCGAATCAGTGAGCGAGGAAAGAAGGAAGATACTGAAGGCATTTGGGGCGGAAATTAGGCCTACCCCATCCCATCTCGGTACTGATGGCGCTATTGAAGAGGCATATAATCTAACTAGAGAAGAACCGGACAAATACTGGCTGGCAGACCAATTTAACAATGAAAGCAACTGGATGGCCCATTATAATGGAACAGCCGTTGAAATTTGGGAACAGACTCGTGGAAAAGTGACCATGGTAGTAGCTCCCATGGGTACCACAGGCACCCTAATGGGTCTTTCTAAGAGGCTGAAGGCATATAATCCAAAAATAGAGATAGTCGGAGTCGAACCATATCTGGGTCATAGTATCCAGGGAATGAAAAATATGAAGGAATCTTACCGCCCTGAAATATTTGACAAAAATCTTCTTGATCGTATTGTCAATATCGAAGACGAAGAGGCCTTCCAGATGACCAGGAGACTTGCGAAAGAAGAGGGCATCTTTGTGGGTATGAGCTCAGGGGCAGCTATGGCCATTGCCCTTAAGGTAGCCCAGGAGATAAAGGGCGGTCTTCTCGTGGTTATACTTCCTGATGGTGGGGAACGATATCTAAGTACTAATCTCTTTCTGGACAGAAAAAAGGCGGACACCAAATTCTATAATACGTTGAGCAGGCAAAAAGACGTATTCATTCCCATCAGGGAAAACAAGGTCTCTATTTACTCCTGCGGACCCACAGTTTCAAAATTGATTGATATTGCCGATTGCAGGAGATATGT
Organism: Desulfobacterales bacterium; assembly: GCA_013375335.1. Classification (GTDB taxonomy): domain Bacteria; phylum Desulfobacterota; class DSM-4660; order Desulfatiglandales; family B25-G16; genus JABXJZ01. Next base: position 4,594 of record JABXJZ010000114.1, on the reverse strand, counting down.
CGTTGCTGACCTACTTAGACGTTACCTTGAGTTTAAGGGCTTTGATGTAACCCATATAATGAATATTACGGATCTGGATGATAAGACTATTAAGGGATCAGAGGCTGCAGACGAGGAGATAAAGAAATTTACTGGAAGGCATTACAAGGAATTCCTTAAGGATATGGATTCCCTAAATATCAAAAGGGCAACCAGTTACCCCTTAGCCAGCCAACACGTGGAAGAGATGATAGATATTACTCAAAAACTCTTAGAAAAAGGCTTTGCCTATGAGAGATTACGCTCTGTCTATTTCGATATATCCCGTTTTAATGACTATGGTAAGCTTTCAAGGGTGGATTTGAACAAGATCAGGGTGGGTAAAACGGTTGACCTTGATCAATATGAAAAAGACAATCCAAGGGATTTTACCCTGCTTAAGAGATCAACATTAAATGAACTTAAAAGAGGAATCTTCTTTTCCACTATATGGGGAAATGTTCGACCCGGCTGGCACATAGAATGTGCTGCCATGGCCATGAAATATCTTGGTGAAAGCTTTGATATTCATACCGGAAGTATGGACCTGATCTTTCCACACCATGAAAACGATATAGCCATAGCAGAGGCCCTTACTGGCAAACCACTAGCGAACTATTGGGTCCACAATGAAATTGTGATGGAGAAAAACCCCGCCGAGATACCGGCAGACAGGACAATTACCCTCCGAGACGTGCTAAGCAGGGGATATCAAGGGAGGGAGATTCGATACTGGCTTATCAACACACATTACCGGAAGGCAATCGATTTCTCATGGTCCAAGCTGGATATCGCGAAAAGCACGGTCTCTCGCTTGGACGGATTCGTCCATAAGCTCCGCTTCTGCCAAAGAGGCCCGGTCAACGGTGAAATCGATCAATTGATCTATGATCTCAAACACAGGTTCGTAGAGGCGATGGATGATGATCTGAATATTGCACCTGCCCTAGCCGCTCTCTTTGAATTTACCCATCACATTAACCGCATAGTCGATTCTAAGGGCTTGCATCCATCTGATCGGGACAAGATCCGAGATATTCTCTCGAGGCTCAACTCAGTGCTCATGGTAATGGACCTGACGGAGCCGGAATCTCCCCAGCAGATAGAGGAATTGATCCAAGAAAGGGCTTACGCTCGGCAGAAAAAGGACTGGGCAAAGGCTGATAAGATAAGAAACCAGCTGAGAAATCTGGGTGTTGAAGTGATTGACACCCGCGATGGAACAAACTGGCAGAAGATCAGCTAGATGCCGCGGACGAGAAAAAGTGGCTCTTGGCGGAGAGAGAGGGATTCGAACCCTCGGTAGAGCTTTCGCCCCACACTCACTTAGCAGGCGAGCGCCTTAAGCCTACTCGGCCATCTCTCCGCAGATCCACTTGCGCGGGCTACAACAACCGTGAAATGTAACTTGGCTACATTTCCTGGCGGAGGGAGTAGGATTCGAACCCACGGTCCCTTTCGGGACAACGGTTTTCAAGACCGCCTCCTTCAACCACTCGGACATCCCTCCCCGGTCTTTAATAACACAGTGTGAAAGGCGCGTCAAAGCTTTTTCCAAACAGTGCGCTTCCCACGTGAGGCCATCTTGGCTCTGATCGCCCTTCAGGTTTCCGATGACGGGCCCTAAAGGAATTCGGCTTGACTTCTAAAGCTAACTAACATTTACTAGCTTTCAGCAACGAAACACACGGAAGATAACGCTTTGGAAGCCTAAATATGGAAGAACTCCTTACCCTTAAAGAGCTTTCAAAATATCTTAAGATAAGCAAACCAACCTTATATAAAATGGTTGAGAACGGTAAAATCCCAGCACTGAAGATAGCTAACCAGTGGCGTTTCAAAAAGGACGATATAAGCAACTGGGTAGAAAAACAGAGAAGAAAATGAAACTATGGAGTCGAGAAATGGATTCACCATCTCAAAAGTGGCGACATCCCGGGGGGAAACTCAGAGAACTCGGGCCTGAGAACCTTTCAGATGCTGAACTTCTGGCCATTTTGATTTCCTCCGGTATCAAAGGAAGGCCTGCTGAAAAGATCGCTGATGAGATCCTTGCCAAATTCGGCTCCTTCAAGGGAATGGCAAATCAGCCTTTACACGAGTTTCTGGGGATACGAGGACTCGGGAACGTGAAAGCCATACGGATTGTCGCCGCCTTTGAGATAGCTCGAAGAATAGCTAAGGGGCATTAATTGGCCACGATGAGGATTGAAGGGGCGCATCTTTCGTTCTAGAATATAGTCAAATGCTCTTTGTGCAGCTGCCTTTTCTCAAATCAGATAACTTGTTGAAAAGGAGAGGAGGTTGGGGATGCAAAAGCCCGTCAGGATTTATACACTTAGCACCTGCAGTCATTGTAAGGCCACCAAAAAGCTTCTCGATGACTGCCGGGTCCAGTACGAGTTTACTGATGTTGACCTGCTTGAGGGGGATGAAAGGGCAGCGGTCCTTGAAGACGTGAGAAAACTGAATCCGCGCTGCTCCTTTCCCACTATTATTATTGGAGACAAGGTAATCATAGGATATAAGGAAGATGAGATAAAGGAGGCCCTTGGATTATGAATGAGGTTGAGAAGCTATACGAGATGTTAAGGAAGGCTCAAGAGCCAAAGGGCTACTACTTCAACAAGGACAGAGAGAGGGTCTTTGAACTCCTTCAGGCCCTTCTGGTGAACAAAGACCGTTATGGATACATGTCCTGCCCATGCAGGCTGGCATCGGGGGATCGGGAAAAGGACAAAGACATCATATGTCCGTGCGTCTACAGAACCCCTGACGTGGAGGAGTACGGGAGCTGCTATTGCAACCTCTACGTCTCAAGGGCTTGGAACGAGGAGAAAACCCCTCACCTATATGTCCCTGAGCGCAGGCCACCCGAAAAAATCCTCTCATAACCCTAGTTGACTCATTGACGGGCCTATTTGCCCAGAATACTTCCCGAATGCAGCTGGCTCCCTCTCATGAACTCCTCAGCGGGCAGCCTCCGTTTCCCAGGTGATTGAAGTTCTCTGACGATGACCGACCCCTTCCCGGTCTCTATCTCAAGACCTTCCTCAGTTAGCCCCTTTATCCGGCCTGGTGCTGAAGTTCTCCCTCTATCATCAGCAAGAAGACAACCAAACAGCTTCAGCATGCCTCCATTGCAGTAGGTGAACGCCCCGGGCCAAGGATCTAAACCCCTGATCAACCCACACAGACGCTCCCCCGGCAAAGACCAGTCTATCTGGCCCTGCTCCTTTGTTAGTTTTGGGGCATAGGTGGCAACGGAATGATCCTGTTCTTTCCCTTCGATTGTCCCATTGGACAAGCCCTGGAGCGTCTCGATGAGTAATCCAGGCGCTAGGGAAGCGAGCCTGTCATGGAGCTGCCCTGCCGTCTCTCCCTCCAAGATATCTACCTCCCGCTGCATAAAGATCGGTCCGGTATCAAGTCCCTCATCCATACACATTGTCGTCAATCCTGTCCTTTTCTCATTGTTGATAATTGCCCACTGAATAGGGGCAGGACCCCTGTATTTTGGCAACAGGGAGGCATGGATGTTTATTCCGCCCCATGTGGCCGCACTCAGGACCCTGCCAGGAACAATCTGCCCGAAGGCAACAACAACGAGAAGGTCGGGCTTCAAGGGAAGCAGGAGATCTAGGAAGGCCTCATCTAACTTCCTTGGCTGAAGGATGGGGAGATTGTTCTCCTCGGCGAGAATCTTAACGGATGAGCGCGCCAATTTCTGGCCTCTCCCTTGTGGCCTGTCAGGCTGCGTAACTACAGAGATGATATCGTATCCCTCATGAATCAAGGCCCTTAAGGCAGGAACAGCGAACTGGGGTGTTCCCAGGAAAATCATCCTTGGCCTTGATGGAAATGAGCCCTGTGTAGTCTGGCCACCCATTAGTGAGCCCCTCTCAGTAACTCCTCTACTCTTCGCTTGTACAGATTTCTCTTCAGATGGCTCACACGATCGAGTATGAGGGTACCATTAAGGTGGTCGATTTCGTGCTGGATACAGATGGCGGTCAGGTCCTCGGCATCAATATCAATGGGTTTGCCGTGCCGATCAAAGCCCCTCACCTCGAGATATCTATTCCTGGAGATCTTGCCTCTGAAATCAGGCACGCTCAGGCACGCCTCCTCAAATACTATCTTGTCCTGTGCCAGGACAATTGTTGGATTGATCAGAACGGTTAAATCCGTCCCTTTTTCCCTGTAGTTGAGATCGAAGATAATAACCCGCTTTGCTACCCCAACCTGATTTGCGGCAAGGCCTATACCCGATGCTTGATACATCAATTTACTCATAGTCTCTATGAGCCTCTGAATGTTCCCGTCAATATTGACTACCGGTTCCGCCTTCTTCTTCAGGATTGGATCTGGATAGGTACGTATGTTCATAGCCAGCTTACCCCAAACTGTCCTCCCTCACCTGGACAATCTAACCTCTTCCCTGTTAAAAATCAACCCACTGTGACGGTGTAGCAGGGCTACGTCATAGTAAAACCTAACATAGTGATTCTTTGGCTCATTTGTGGGTATGGGTATCTTTTTTTTCATTATGCCCTCACATGGTTCAGACTAGTGG
>JABXJZ010000431.1 GCA_013375335.1 Desulfobacterales bacterium | reverse complement strand
GACGAGGTTAGAGAAATCCCAATAAATGATGACCTTGTAGCGTTGTGTAGGAGAGTTAGAGCGAGAGACGAGCTAAATTCTGAAAAGGAATTGCAAGAAATGTTGGGCTACAAGCCTATGGTCATGACCATGAGGCAGGCTCACCTAAGCCAGGAACACAAAAAGAAGGCGATCAATCTCCTGAATGGATTGACCACCTCCCCAGCTGGTAACTGTCACAAAACTGTCACATCTTCACAATTACCCCAGACAGCTACTAGCTAAGTTATTGATCTTGCTGGTCGGGACGACAGGATTTGAACCTGCGACCCCCTGAACCCCATTCAGGTGCGCTACCAGACTGCGCCACGTCCCGATATTGCTGTTCTTTGTAGCACCTATGTATCCCGGTGTCAAGGGGGTTTTGTTGAGGATATGCTCTATCCATGAGCAGGGCTGACTGCATAAGCAATCGGAATGTAAGGATAATCTCCACTTATGTGGAAAGTCTGTTAGGAGAGACCACTGATCTCTTTGACGGGGTACCATATCCCAACGAGAGGTACAAATCTGCCAAGGACTATCTAACTGATGAGGATGAATGGACTACCTATGAGACCTTTGAAAAGGTCCTTCGGCGGGCCAAGCAGCTTGTCGGCGACCCTGATTTTTACTTCAATTGTGGTGCCTCTTCTGCCACACTGCACTCTTGGGGAAAATTTGGCTATTTTATCCAGCTCTTTTCCGGCCCGAATGACGGGATCAGGCGACTCCCCTTCTTTAACAAGAATTTCAATGACACCAAGGACATTGACATCATAAGACCCCCAACCTACGACAAAAAGCTCAAGAAGATCCACGCAATTATAAGAGTTCACTTCCATGAAGACCATGACCCTAACAGGGACTATATAGGCGATCCCTATTTAAAAGGGATCATATCCTCCATACCTACTATCTGGGACCTTCCACCAGCGAATATCAAACAACCCCTGAACGAATATGATCCGGAGATCCTGTTTAACGAGGAAGAAGAATTCCGCCCCTTCAAGCTCGATGCTAGGGTCGAGGACAAAGAGCTCAAAGTTAACTGCCCAGGTGAGAAAAGAAGAAAGGTTGTCGGGAGGGAGGTCTTGCTGGAGCCTGATATTATTGGAGGTAGGAAGGTGTTCTTAGGCAGATTCTCCGAGTTGGCTAGCGAAGATGAGGAAGAACAGACAGGGCAATGTACAGGTATCGTCATCACTGAATCATTGAGGGTTTCCGATAGAAGTATCTTGACAGCGGGAGAGATATATAAGGCCCCCTACTTTATCTTGGAGATCACTTATGAGAGGCTCCGCCTTTGGAATAGGATACCTCAAGTATTCTATAGAGGGAGAAAGGGGGGAGAAACAGCCCGTGGCATGATAGAGACCATCAATCAGTTGAGAGAGGCGATGGTTGCTAAAAGCGTGGCCTATAAGGAGTTAGAAAAGGCAAATCTCGAGTTGTTGAAGGCCAAGGAAGATCTAGATAACTATGCCAAGAATCTCGAAAGGATGGTGGAGGAGAGAACGGTTGAGTTGAGGAAGGCCCAAGAAGAACTCCTCGTTCTCAATAGAGACCTCGAAAAGAAGGTCAATGAACAGATTGAGGAGTTGAGGAGATACGAGGAGTTGAGGAGATATCTTTCCCCCAAG